>JACXUX010000153.1 GCA_014763725.1 Rhodobacterales bacterium | reverse complement strand
GGGGAGGCGGCCTTCTTCGGCGCGGGCGGGGGCAGGGTCAGGCGCGTGGGATAGCTGCCGTCGCGGTTCAGCACCACGACCTTGGCCCCGTCCGGCACGCGGCTGTAGAGGTCGATCACATCCTGGTTGATCATCCGGATGCAGCCGGACGAGGCATTGCGCCCGATCGAGTTCCATTCCGGCGTGCCGTGGATGCGATAGCCGTAATCCACCCCGTTCGTGGTCAGATAGAGCGCCCGCGCCCCCAGCGGATTGGTCGGGCCGCCGGGCTGGCCGTCCTCCCATTTCGCCAGCTTGGGGTCGCGTTCGATCATCTCGGGCGGCGGGGTCCAGGTGGGCCAGGGGCGGCGGTTCGTCACCTCGGCCACGCCCGACCATTCGAAACCCGCCCGCCCGACCGAGATGCCGTAGCGGATCGCCGTGTCGGGCCCGGTCACGAAATGCAGCAGCCGGTTGGTCGGATCGATGATGATCGTGCCCGGGGGCTCGTCCGTCTCGAACCGGACGGTCTGGCGCTGGAACTGCGCCGGCACCCTGTCGACCGGCACGGCCGGCACGACAAAGCCGTTGTCCTGCAGCCCGGCATAGACCGTGGCCGACGCGACCTGCGCCGGCGGCGGCGCCACGGCGGCCTTGCCCACCAGCGCGGGGTCGGTCACGCATCCGGCCAGCCCCGCCACCACACCCAGCGCGGCCATCCACCGCATCGCCAAACCCGTCATCCTTGCCTTCCCCGCGGCGCGCATGCGGCCCCTGCCGTGGCGCCGATTGCCTGCCCGGACAGGCTAACGCAACTGCCGCGGGCTTAGAAGCCCCGTCGCGCCGGGGGGCCGGGGCCCGCCACCCCCCGCGACGCCGAAGATTTTTCGAGAAAAATCTTCGGCCTGGCCCGGCCGCGCGCGTCAGGTCACGCGGGCGCGGCGGTGGAATTCGGGGCGGTCCCACAGCCGGTCGCGCAGCACCTGCGCCAGCCTGTCCACCGCCGCATCGACGCAGGCCTCGGTGTTGTAGAGCGGGGCCAGGCCAAAGCGCAGGATGTCGGGCGCGCGGAAATCGCCGATCACCCCCCGGGCGATCAGCGCCTGCATGATCGCATAGCCCTGGGGATGGTGCAGGCTGACCTGGCTGCCGCGGCGCGCGTGGTCTCGCGGGGTGGCCAGTCTCAGGTCGGGGCAGGCGGCCTCGACACGCGCGATGAAGCGGTCGGTCAGCTCCAGCGACCGGGCGCGCAGCGCGGCCATGTCCACGCTGTCCCAGATGTCGAGGCTGGCCTCAAGCGCGGCCAGCTGCAGGATCGGCGGCGTGCCCACGCGCATCCGTTCCACCCCGCGGGCGGGGCGATAGTCGGGGTCGAAGGCAAAGGGCGCCTCATGCCCCAGCCAGCCGGACAGGCCCGCGGGCGCGGTGTCGGCATGGCGCGGGGCCACATAGATGAAGGCCGGCCCGCCGGGCCCCGCGTTCAGATACTTGTAGGTGCAGCCGGCCGCGAAATCGGCGTTGCAACCGGCCAGGTCGACGGGCAGGGCGCCGGCCGAATGGGCCAGGTCCCAGACCGTCAGCGCGCCCGCCGCCTGCGCCCGCGCGGTCAGTGCCGCCATGTCGTGGCGCCGGCCCGTGCGATAGTCCACCTCGGTCAGCATCAGCACGGCCACGGTGTCGTCGATGGCGGCCTCGACCGCCTCTGGCGCCACGGTGCGCAGGGTGACGCCGCGGCCCAGCATGGCCGCCAGCCCCTGCGCGATATACAGGTCCGAGGGGAAGTTGCCCGTATCCGACAGGATCACCCCGCGCCCGGGCTTCAGCGCCAGCGCCGCGGCCAGCGCCTGCCAGATCTTGACCGACAGCGTGTCGCCCAGCGTCACGCTGCCCGGTTCGGCCCCGATCAGCCGGCCGATCCGGTCGCCCAGGCGGGCGGGCATCTCCATCCAGCCCGCGCGGTTCCAGGCGGTGATCAGCATCTGGCCCCATTCCTGCGTCAGCGTGCGGGCCACGCGGTCGGGGGTGGCGCGGGGCAGCGGGCCCAGCGAGTTGCCGTCCAGATAGATGACATCGGGGGGCAGGTCGAACAGGGCGCGGGTGCGCGCGAAATCGGTGGTCATGGCGGCTCTCCTTCGCGGGCAGATCAGCACGGCAAGGCGGCGAAGGAAAGCGCCGCCGGTTGCCTTCTGCCCGCAGCATGGGAATATGCGTGGGCCGGACAGCAGGGGGGCGCAGATGACGCAGATGGGACCGCGGGGGCACGCGCGATGGCCTGGCTGAACCCGCTGGCCTGGCCGCCGGTCTGGCTGGCGGTGGCGCTGGCCTCGGCCTGGGCGGCCGACCGGCTGGTGGGGCTGGACCTGTTCGGGGCCGCGGGCCTCTGGACGGGGCGGGGGCTGGTCGTGCTGGGCCTGGCGCTGATGCTGTGGGCCGCCGTCACGATGCAGGCCGCGCGCACCACCGTCATCCCCGGCCGCCAGCCCGCCGCGCTGGTGACTTCGGGGCCGTTCCGGCTGTCGCGCAACCCGATCTATCTGGGCGACCTGCTGGTGCTGGCGGGCATGATCCTGATCTGGGATGCGCCGGTGGCGCTGCCGCTGGTCCCGGTGCTGGGGGCGATCCTGGCGCAGCGCTTCATCGGCCCCGAGGAGGATCGCCTGCGCGCGGCCTTCGGACCGGCCTTCGACGCCTGGGCGGGCCGCGTCCGCCGTTGGCTGTAGCAGACCCTTGCCGACCCTGCGTCAGGATGCGCCCTTTGCCATCTGCAGCCGGGATATTGTGAAATTTTGTTGCGCAATGCTATAGGGGCGCGCAAGGACTTCGACCGGGCTTGTGGCGCAGCCCTCACCGACCTTTGAACGGGGGAGAGAACGTGAAGATCGGGGCACCGAAAGAGAGTTTTGCGGGCGAGAACCGGGTGGCCATGACGCCCGACAGCGCGCTGCAGCTGAAGAAGCTGGGGCATGAGTGCTGCATCGAATCGGGCGCGGGCGCGCGCGCGGGCTTTTCCGATGCGGCCTATGCCGCCGCGGGGGTCGAGGTGCTTCCCGATGCCGCGGCCGTCTTTGCCGCGGCCGATGTCGTGGTCAAGGTGCGCGGCCCCGATGCGGCCGAGGCGGGGCTGCTGCGGTCGGGCCAGACGCTGATCAGCTTCTTCTGGCCGGCGCAGAACCCCGAGCTGCTGGAACAGGTGCGCGCCCAGGGCGCCACCGTGATCGCGATGGACATGGTCCCGCGCATCAGCCGCGCCCAGAAGATGGACGCGCTGTCGTCGATGGCCAATATCGCGGGCTATCGCGCGGTGATCGAGGCGGGCAACAACTTCGGCCGCTTCTTCACCGGCCAGGTGACGGCGGCGGGCAAGGTGCCCCCGGCCAGGGTGCTGGTGGTGGGCGCGGGCGTGGCGGGGCTGGCGGCCATCGGCACCAGCGTCAGCCTGGGCGCCATCGTCCATGCCTACGACGTGCGCCCCGAGGTGGCCGAACAGATCGAATCGATGGGGGCGAACTTCGTCTTCCTGGAATTCGAACCCACCCAGGACGGCGCGGCCACGGGCGGCTATGCGGCGCCCTCGTCCCCCGAATTCCGCGAAAAGCAGCTGGCCAAGTTCCGCGAACTTGCGCCCGAGATGGACATCGTCATCACCACCGCGCTGATCCCCGGCCGACCCGCGCCCAAGCTGTGGACGGCGGACATGGTGGGCCTGATGAAGCCCGGCAGCGTCATCGTCGACCTGGCCGCCGAACGCGGCGGCAACTGCGACCTGACCGTGCCCGACCAGAAGATCGTCACCGACAACGGCGTGACGATCGTGGGCTACACCGACTTCCCCAGTCGGATGGCGTCGCAGGCCAGCACGCTCTATTCCACCAACATCCGCCACATGCTGACGGACCTGACGCCCAAGAAGGACGGCGTGATCCACCACAACATGGAGGATGACGTGATCCGCGGCGCCACCGTGGCGCATCAGGGCGCGATCACCTATCCGCCGCCGCCGCCCAAGGTGCAGGCGATCGCGGCCGCCAAGCCCAAGGCAAAGGTCAAGGAACCCACGCCCGAGGAGCGCCGCGCGCAAGAGGCCGCGGCCTTCAAGGCCCAGACCCGCAGCCAGGTCGCGATGCTGGCCGGGGGGGGCGCGCTGATCCTGCTGGCGGGGCTGTTCGCGCCGGCCAGCTTCATGAGCCATTTCATCGTCTTCGTGCTGTCCTGCTTTGTCGGCTTCCAGGTGATCTGGAACGTCAGCCACAGCCTGCACACGCCGCTGATGGCGGTGACGAACGCGATCTCGTCCATCATCATCCTGGGCGCGCTGATGCAGATCGGCACCGGCAACCTGCTGGTGGTGTTCCTGGCGGCGGCCTCGGTCTTCATGGCCGGGATCAACATCTTCGGTGGCTTCATGGTCACCCGGCGCATGCTCGCCATGTTCCAGAAGTCCTGAGGAGCGCGCGATGGATCACGGTTTCACCACGGCCGCCTATGTCGTTGCGGCGGTCCTGTTCATCCTCAGCCTCGGCGGATTGTCGGGGCAGGAAAGCGCCAAGCGCGCGGTCTGGTATGGCATCGCCGGCATGGCGCTGGCGGTGGCGGCGACGCTGGTCGGGCCCGGCGCGGGCAACTGGGGCGCATCGGTCGTCATGATCGCGGTCGGCGGCGCGATCGGCTGGGTCGTGGCCCAGCGCGTGCAGATGACCGAAATGCCCCAGCTGGTGGCCGCCATGCACAGCCTGGTGGGTCTGGCGGCGGTGTTCATCGGCTTCAACACCCATATCGAGCTGACGGCGCTGGCCGGGCTGACCGAAGATGCGCGCGCCGCCCTGACCGGCTTCGCCGACGTGATCGCGCACAAGTCGCCGGTCGAGCTGTCGATCCTGCGGGTTGAAACCTTCCTGGGCGTGTTCATCGGCGCGGTCACCTTCACCGGGTCGGTCATCGCCTTCGGCAAGCTGGCGGGCAAGGTCGACGGCAAGGCCAAGAAGCTGCCGGGCGGGCATCTGCTGAACGCGGGTGCGGCCGTGCTGTCGCTGGTGCTGCTGGTGGTCTATCTGCAGACCGGCTCGACCGCGGCGCTGCTGGTGATGACGCTGGCCGCCTTCTTCATCGGCTATCACCTGATCATGGGTATCGGCGGCGCCGACATGCCGGTCGTGGTGTCGATGCTGAACAGCTACTCCGGCTGGGCGGCGGCGGCGATCGGCTTCTCGCTGTCCAACGACCTGCTGATCGTGGTGGGCGCGCTGGTGGGCAGCTCTGGCGCGATTCTGTCCTACATCATGTGCAAGGCGATGAACCGGTCCTTCATCAGCGTGATCTTGGGTGGCTTCGGCGGCACCACGGGCCCGGCGATGGAGGTTACGGGCGAACAGATCGCCATCGACGCCGAAGGCGTGGCCGCCGCGCTGAACGATGCCGACAGCATCATCATCATCCCGGGCTACGGCATGGCGGTGGCCCAGGCGCAGCAGTCGGTGTCGGAACTGACCCGTAAGCTGCGCGCCAAGGGCAAGAACGTCCGCTTTGCCATCCACCCGGTGGCGGGCCGCCTGCCCGGGCACATGAACGTGCTGCTGGCCGAGGCCAAGGTGCCCTATGACATCGTCCTGGAGATGGACGAGATCAACGAGGACTTCCCCGACACCGACGTGGTGATCGTCATCGGGTCGAACGACATCGTGAACCCGGCCGCGCAAGAGGACCCCAACAGCCCCATCGCCGGCATGCCCGTGCTGGAATGCTGGAAGGCCAAGCAGGTCTTCGTGTCCAAGCGCGGCCAGGGCACCGGCTATTCCGGCATCGAGAACCCGCTGTTCTACAAGGAAAACACGCGGATGTTCTATGGCGACGCCAAGAAGAGCCTCGACAGCCTGCTGCCGATGATCGACTGACCGGCCGACACCCCGTCGCGGCCCTGGACGCGGTCCCCGGAAACGGGGGGCCGCGTTCCGCAGTCCGGGCCCCTGCCGGGCCGGGCCTGTGGCGGGGGCTGCGGCGGGTCAGACGCCCACGTCGGGGCCGGGGCACAGCAGCCCCTCGGGCGCCTGCTGCACCTCGGTCAGGGGCAGGGTTTCGGCATCGCCGGAAAACCGCGCGATGAGGCCCCCCGGGGCGACAAAGAACTGCCAGCACTGCGGCACCGGATCGTGTTCGTAGACAAAGCAGATGTCGCCATCCTGCGGATACCAGCGGCCGTCGCGGCAATCCTCGCCGGCAAAGGCCCAGCGGACCCTGCGCCCGGGCAGGTATTCCTCGGCCCCGTAGACCCGCCCTTCCAACGCATAGGTCAGGGTGCGGCCCCGCGTGTAGCGGTCGAACTCCTCCGCCGTCAGGGCGGTGGCAGCGGCGGCGGGGGCTGCGACAAGCGCGGCCATCAGGGTCCGGACGAAGCGACGCATGACGCTATTCTGCCAGAGATTGCGGCGCCGCGAAAGCCCCCTGCGCCGCGCCCGGGCCGGGGGCCCAGCGCGCCGCACGCCGGTCCATCACGCGCCGCCACAGCGGCGGCACCAGCGCCAGCGCCGCCATCACCGGCAGCGACCGGGGCAGGGTGGGCATCCGGTCCGGCGGGTCCAGCCGCAGCGCCGGATAGGGCCGGGACGGATGGGCATGGTGGTCGGAATGGCGTGGCGCGTTCAGCATGGTGGCGGCCGACATCCGCGGCGCCGCGTTCCAGGAATGCCGCGCGGCCACCGGCTCGGCCCCGCCGCGGGCATCGACCGCCCGCGTCAGCCCGTAGTGCTGGACATAATCCGACAGCAGCAGCTGCCCGCTGGCATAGGCCCCCAGCGCCACCGCCACTGCCGCGCCCGCCGGCCCCGCCAGCGCCCAGGCCCCGGCCAGCCAGGCCAGCCAGCCCGTCAGATAGCCGGCATAGGGATGCAGCCCCGGCCGCTGCCCCCGGGCGCGCAGCCGGTCGCGGCGCGCGTTCTCGGCCGCCAGCCCCGCCCGGAACGACCC
>JACXUX010000152.1 GCA_014763725.1 Rhodobacterales bacterium | reverse complement strand
GTGGCGGGCAGCCCCGCCACCTCGCGCCCCAGCACGGCCGCGCGCAGGGGGGCATGGCACAGCGTGCCATAGACGAACAGGTCGGTCATCGCGTCGGTCAGCCCCCGTCAAGCCCAGCGTCGGGCGGCGGCCTCGGCCAAGACGCCCCCCAGGGCCCCGCCGATGACCAGCACTGCCAGCGGCGGCACCGCCAGCACCATCTGGCCGCGGTCGATCACCAGATCGATCACCGCCAGAACCGCCTCCATCGGCCCGTCATAGCGCGCGCGGGTGGACCGCAACAGCATTTCATAGCTGGCAAAGGCCAGCAGCGCCCAGAACACCACCGTGGCAGAACAGCGCAGACCCGTGCCCACCGCGGGCCCGTAGCCCCGGCCCGTCAGCGGCCCCATCACCACCCAACCCACGCCCAGGCCGATGACGGCCGTGATCTCGCGCAGCAGGCCGGTATAGGTGCCCTGGGACAGGCCGCGCGCCACCGCATCGGCGGCCAGCCAGCCCACCAGCGCAAAGACGATCGCGGCGACGAGTTTTGCGGCGGTGGGCATGGTCCCTCAGGCCGGGCGGGAAACAGTGATCTGCGTCACGTCGCAGTTTCCGCCGCTGAAGGCCCCGGCGCAAGAGGTCAGGTAGAAGTTCCACATCCGCCGGAACCTGTCGTCAAAGCCCATCCGCGCGATCTCGTCCCAGCGGGCATTGAACGTCTCGTGCCAGCGGCGCAGGGTCTGGCTGTAGCTGGCGCCGAACTCGACCGATCCGACCAGCCGCAGGCCCGCGCGGTCGACCTCGCGCCGCAGGGCGGCGGGGCTGGGCAGCATGCCGCCGGGGAAGATGTATTTCTGGATGAAGTCGACGCCCTTGCGATAGACCTCGAACCGGCGGTCCTGGACGGTGATGATCTGCAGCGTGGCATTGCGGCCGGGCTTCAGCCGGTCGCGCAGGGTCTCGAAATAGACGGGCCAGTATTTCTCGCCCACGGCCTCGAACATCTCGATGCTTGCGATGCCGTCATAGGTGCCGGTTTCGTCGCGGTAGTCCTGCAGCTTGATCGTCACCCGGTCGGACAGGCCCGCCCGCGCGATGCGGTCGACGGCATAGTCGTATTGCGCCTGGCTGATCGTCAGCCCGGTGACCCGCAGGCCCCGTTCGCGCGCGGCATATTCGGCGAACCCGCCCCAGCCGCAGCCGATTTCCAGCACATGATCGCCCGGCTGCGCGCCCATCCGGTCGATCAGATGTTCGTATTTGGCGCGCTGCGCGGTTACCAGGCTTTCCTGCCCCGACCGGAACAGCGCGCTGGAATAGGTCATGCTGTCGTCCAGCCACAGCCGGTAGAAGTCGTTGCCCAGGTCGTAATGCGCGCGGATGTTCTTGCGCGCCTGGCCGCGGCTGTTCGACCGCAGCCAGTGGCGCAGCATTTCCCACCGCCGCAGCAGGCCCTGGCCGGGGAAGCCGTCGTAAAGCTCGTCATTGCCGGCATGGACCAGATCCATGAAGGCCTGCAGGTCGGGCGTCGTCCAGTCGCCGTCCAGATAGGCTTCGCAAAAGCCCAGGTCGCCTTCGCGGATCAGCCGGGCAAAGATGTCGGGGTTGTTCACCGCGATCTCGGCCACCGGGCCGGGCGCGGCGCCCTCGGCGCGAAAGCGCCGGCCGTCGGGCAGCACGAAATCCAGCCGGCCCACCGGCATGCGGCGGGCGGTTTCGAAGACCTGGCCGAAATAGCGCGGCAGGCCGGTCTGGCCCTTCGTCGTGGTCAGTGGCGTCATCGGTCCCCCAGTCGGCAGCGGCGTTGGTCCCGCCGCATTCGTTGCGCAGCATGTTTGCGGAAAACGTTCGTCGGGCTCAAGAGTTTCTGGCCCCCCAGGCGGCCAGCGCGCGGGCCCGCCCCTGGGCCAGATCGACCGCCGGGCGCGGATAGCGCGCGGCCGGGTCCAGCCCCCATGACCGCGGCACGGCGTCATAGAAGGCCCGCGCCAGATCGCCCGGCCGGGCCGACAGCTCGGCCACGAAGCGGCGGCGATAGCGCCCCTCGGGGTCGAACTTCTCGGCCTGGGTTTCGGGGTTGAAGATGCGGAAATAGGGCGCGGCATCGGGGCCCGACCCGGCCGCCCATTGCCAGCCCATGGCATTGGACGCGGGGTCCCAGTCGACCAGGCAGTCGGCGAACCAGTCCAGCCCGATCTTCCAGTGCGTCAGCAGATGCTTGGTCAGATAGCTGGCCACGATCATCCGGCCGCGGTTGTGCATGGTGCCGGTCACATACATCTCGCGCATCGCGGCATCGACAAAGGGCACGCCCGTCATGCCCCGGCGCCAGCGTTCCGCCAGGTCCGAGTCGCCCGCCCAGGGAAAGCCGTCCCAGTCGGCTTTCCAGTTCCGCTCGGCCAGATGCGGGGTGTGATACAGCAGATGCCAGGCGAATTCGCGCCAGACCAGTTCGCGCGCCCAGGTCTCGGCCCCCCGGGCGCCGGCCAGCATCGCGGCCTGCGCCGCCGCCCACAGCCGGCGTGGCCCGATCTCGCCCAGGGCCAGGTTTTCGGACAGGCGCGAGGTGCCGGGAAGGTCGGGGCGGTCGCGCGCCTCGGCATAGGTTTCGATCCCGCGGGTCAGGAACGTGGCCAGCCGGTCCTGCGCCGCGGCCTCGCCCACCGCCAGATGCGGGCGGACCACGGCCGCGCCGCGGTTCATGGCGACGTCGAGCCGCCAGTCATCCAGCCGGTCGCCCGCGGGAACCGCCCCGGCCGGGCGCAGCGCCGCGGGCGGGGGCAGCGGGTCGGGCGCGGGCCGCGCGCTGACCGCCCGCCAGAAGGGGGTGTAGACCCGGTAATAGGCGCCCTGCCCGGTCTGCACCGTCCAGGGTTCGTGCAGCAGATGGCCCGGGTGGCTTTCCGCCCCGATCCCCGCCGCGCGCAGCGCCGCCTTGACGGCACTGTCGCGGGCGCGGGCGGCGGGGTCGTAAAGCCGGCTCCAGTGCACCGCCGCGGCCCCCGTCTCGGCCGCCAGCTGCAGCAGCACCTGCGCAGCCGGCCCCCGCCGCAGCACCAGCGGCAGACCACGGGCGGCCAGCGCCTCGGCAAAGGCCTGCAGCCCCAGCCCCCAGCGCCATTTCGGCGCGGCCCCCAGCGCCTCGGTCTCGGGATCCAGGATCGCCACCGGAATCAGCGGCTGCCCGGTGGCGGCGGCGGCGGTCAGCATCGGGTGGTCGTCCAGCCGCAGGTCGCGGCGGAACCACAGGATCAGCGGGGCTTCGGTCATGCAGTCGGGCGCCTTCTTTCCCCAGATACGGGCGGGGCGCCCGGCCGGATCACAACACCTGCGACAGCGCCTGGATCAGCTGATCCACCTCATCCGGCGTGGTGTAATGCACCATGCTCAGCCGCAGCACGCCGTCGTCGGGCGCGACCCCCAGCGCGGCCAGCGGGCGCACGGCGTAGAAGTCGCCGCCCCCCGCCATGATGCGATGCGCGGCAAGCGCGCGCGCCACGGGTTCGGCCGGCCGCCCCAGCGCCAGCGCAAAGGTCGGCGCCCGCCGCGCGGCCAGCCGCGGACCCAGCAGCCGCAGGTCGTTGCGGTCGGCCAGATAGTCGAGCAGCGGCTGCATCACCGCGATCTCGGTCGCGCGCATCGCATCATGCACCGCCGCGCCCCGCGCCGCCGGGGGCAGATGGCCAACCCCCTGCCGGTCGGCCAGCGCGTCCAGATAGTCGACCATCCCCGCACAGGCCGCGACCTGCGCATGATCCGGCCCCGCGGGCGTGAACCGCTTGTAGGTCGTCCCGCCGTTGAAGACATGCCCCTGATTGGGCAGCGTGCGGGCCAGCGCCTCGCGGATCACCAGGATCCCCTGATGCGGGCCATAGGTCTTGTAGGCCGAAAACAGATAGACATCGGCCCCCAGCGCCCCCACGTCGGGCAGCCCGTGCGGGGCATAGCTGACCCCGTCAACACAGGAAAACGCCCCCGCCGCGCGGATCATGGCGCAGATCTCGGCGACCGGGTTGATCTCGGCCACCACGTTGGAACAATGCGGAAAGGCCACCCAGCGCACCCGCCCGTCCGCCAGCAGGTCGGCCAGCCGGTCCGGGTCCAGATGCCCGGTCGCGGGGTCCATGTGCCATTCGCGGATCTCGACGCCTTCCTCGCCCAACCGGCGCCAGACGCCGGTGTTCGCCTCATGGTCCTGGTCGGTCACCACCACCGCCGACCCCGGCGGCAGCCAGCGCCGCACCGCCTGGGCCAGCACATAGGTATTGGCCGAGGTCGAGGGGCCGAAGCTCACCTCGTCCGTCGCCACGCCCAGCACCGCGGCCAGCCGGGCGCGGGCCTCGTCCATCTCGGCCCCTGCCAGTTCCGAGGCGGGATAGGGCGCATAGGGCTGCACCTTGCGGTGGCGGTAGAACCGCTCCAGCCGGTCCACCACCGGCCGGCAGGGATAGCTGCCGCCCGCATTCTCAAAGAACGCCCAGCCCTGCAGGTCGGGGCTGTCAAAGGCAGGAAACCGGCTGCGCAGCCAGGTCTGGTCAAGTATGGGGGGCACCGCCATCCTATGGATTTTTCGCAGAAAAATCGTCTATTGCCGGGGGTCGCAGACGATCCGGCCGCGCACCTCGCCGCGCAGGATCGCAGCCCCCAGCGCGGGCAGCTCCTCCAGCCGGGCGGGCGTCACCATCGCCGCCAGCCGGTCGCGCGGCAGATTTCGGGCGATGCGCGCCCAGGCGGCCTCGCGCCGCGGGATCGGGCAGAAGACGCTGTCGATCCCCAGCAGGTTCACCCCCCGCAGCAGGAACGGGATCACGCTGGCCGGCAGGCCCGCGCCGCCCGCCAGGCCCACGGCGGCGACGCTGGCGCCATAGCGCATCTGCCCCAGCACGCGGGCCAGCATCGCGCCGCCCACCGCATCGACACAGCCCGCCCAGGTTTCCGCCTCGAGCGGGCGTTTCACCGTCTCGGCCAGGTCGGCGCGCGGCACGATGCGGGTGGCGCCCAGGTCGCGCAGATAGGCCTCGGTTTCAGGCCGGCCGGTGACCGCGGCCACCTCATGCCCCAGCGCGGCCAGAACCGCGACCGCGACCGACCCCACGCCGCCCGCGGCCCCCGTCACCAGCACCGGCCCCGCGCCGGGGGTCAGGCCGTGATCTTCCAGCGCCATCACCGCCAGCATGGCCGTCAGCCCCGCTGTGCCCACGGCCATCGCCTGCGCCGCCGTCATCCCCTGGGGCATGCGCACCAGCCAGTCGCCCTGCGCCCGCGCGCGGGTGGCAAAGCCGCCCCAGCGCAGCTCGCCCACCCGCCAGCCGGTCAGGATGACCGAATCGCCCGGCGCAAAGCGGGGGTCGCGGCTGTCCTCGACGATGCCGGCCAGGTCGATGCCGGGCACATGCGGCCAAGCCTTGACCAGCCCGCCGCCGCCGGGCGACAGGCACAGCCCGTCCTTGTAGTTCAGCGTCGTGGCCTGCACCGCCACGGTCACGTCGCCCGGGGGCAGGCGGTCGTCGGGCAGGTCCTGCACCCCGGCCCGCACCGACCCATCCTCGCCCCTGTCCACCACCAGCGCCCGGAACATCCGATCCCCCCTGCCTGGCCCGCCGCGGGCGGCGGCCCCTTCCCGTTGCGCGCAGGGTGCGGCGGGCGGGCGGCGGATGCAAGCCGGCGGCGCCCGAATTTTCGCCAGATGCCGGGACGCGGCCCAACCTTTCGGCAGCAGGGGACATTAAGGGCTTGAGGGAAGGCCCCCCCCTCCCCTAGCTATTTCGGCAGCGGACAAAAGCCGCAGTCGCGTTCAACAGCCGAGGACCCCATGACCGCCAGAGCTTTCCTTCTTGCCAGCGCTGCGGCCTTTGCCGCCCTTCCCGCCCTTGCCGCCGACCCCGAACTGACCGTCTTCGACTGGGCCGGGTTCGAGGATCAGGCGCTGATCGAGGGCTATGTGGCCAAGCACGGCCAGATGCCGACCTATGCCTTCTACGGCGACGATGACGAGGCCTTCCAGAAGGTCGCCTCGGGCTTCAAGGCCGATGTCGCGCATCCCTGCTCGGCCAAGGTGGAAAGCTATCGCCAGGTCGGCCTGATCGAGCCCTGGGATGTCAGCCGCATCCCCGAATTCGCCAATATCGCGCCGCGCTTCCTGAATTCGCCGATCTTCAAGGACGATCAGGGCGTGTGGTACATCCCCACCGACTATGCCTATACCGCGATCGCCTGGAACACCAAGGAGGTGCCCGAGGCCGACGTCGCCTCGCTGAACGTGTTCCTGGACCCCAAGTATCAGGACCGGATCTCGCTGCCCGACAACACCGATGACGTCTGGGCGCTGGCGCTGCTGGCCACTGGCGTCACCGACTGGTCGGCGGTGACCGAAGACCAGTTCAAGGCGGCCGCCGACTGGCTGCGCAAGGCGCATCAGAACGTGCGCGCCTACTGGGCCGACCCGTCGGAACTGGCGCAGCTGATGGCCACGGGCGAGGTTCTGGTCGCCTGGTCCTGGAACGACTCGATCGCGCTGATGCGCGAAGAGGGCTTCCCCGTCGGCTTCCAGCGCCAGGCCAAGGAAGGTGCCTCGACCTGGTTCTGCGGCTACGTCAACTTCAAGGACGCCCCGGGGTCCGAGGACAAGGCCTATGACTTCATCAACGCCTGGCTGGACAAGGGCTCGGCCGCGGGCCTGCTGGCAGGCTTTGGCTATGCCCATGCCAATGACGCGGGCCTGGCCACCATCCCGGTCGAGGACCTGGCCGCGGCCGACGTGAACCCGGTCGAGACGACCCTGCTGTCGCAGACCCCGATCTCGCAGGAACAGCGCGACCGGATGCTGCAGGAGTTCGAGAACATCAAGGCGGGCTTCTGAGCACGACCCCTGGCGGCGGGGGGTTTCACACCCCCCGCACCCCACCGTCGCCAGCGGGGGGTTTCACACCCCCCGCACCCCACCGTCGCCAGCGGGGGGTTTCACACC
>JACXUX010000151.1 GCA_014763725.1 Rhodobacterales bacterium | reverse complement strand
GTTCTCGCCCGCGGGGGGGCGGCTGCCGGGGGCGGCGCGCAGGGTGGTGGCGACCAGCGGGTTCAGCGCGGCGCGGGCATCCACCCCCAGATCGCCGGCCAGGCTGTCGATGGCGGCGATGCGCGCCTGGGCGTCGGGGTCGAAGCGGATGGTCAGCAGCCGTTCCAGCCGCGCCAGACGCGGGGCCGCAGCCCCCGCGGCCAGAGCCGCGCGCAGCAGGTCCAGATGTTCGGGCGCGGGGCCGCGGGCGATGGCGTCCAGCGCCGCGCCCTGGGTGGCCGGATCGGTCAGCCGGAACCGCACCAGCGCCGCGGCGATCAGCCCGCGGATGCCGGAATTGGGGCGGATCGCCTCGACCTCGGTTTTGGCCGCCAGGCCCGCGGGGGCGCCGGTGTCGATGTCGGTCAGCGCCAGGGCGTCGCCCTGGGGCGTGGCAAAGAAGAACAGCCCGTCGGCGGGGCGATACCAGAGATCGCGCGCCTCCCACCGTTCCAGCACGGCGGCCAGGCCCGGCGCATCGCTTTTCGCGATCTCGGCCAGGGCCGGTTCGACGGCGCGGCGGGAATTGGCGACGATCGCCTCGCGATGGGTCTGCAGCAGGGTCTGCAGCGGTCCGGGATCCTGCGCGCGGGCGGGCGCCAGCATCATGACCAGCAGGCACAGGGCCGCGACAAGTGCGCGCATGATGGGGCCGTCCTCTGGCGGGGGATGGGGGCCGCGCGCGGCGGCCCCCCCGGGGGGGTCAGTAGTTCGACTTGATCTGCACGCAGGTGTTGGTCGCGATGTTGTACATCCCGCAGCCCAGGCCCGGCCAATCCGAGTTCAGCACCGCCGATTCGGGCAGGAAGTCGGTCCAGGCGTCGCCGGGCACCGGGTCGGTCTGGCTGACGATGTCGAACTGGCCGTCGGCGCGGATCTCGCCGATCAGGACGGGCTTGGTCAGGTGGTGGTTGGGCAGCATCCGCGCCGTGCCGCCGGTCAGGTTCGGCACCTCGAGGCCATACATCGCGCTGCGCACGGCATCGACATCGGTGGTGCCGGCCTTTTCGACCGCCTGGACCCACATGTTGAAGCCGATCACATGGGCCTCCATCGGGTCGTTGGTCACCCGGTTTTCGCCGGCAAAGGCCTTCCACTTGGCGATGAATTCGGCGTTGGCGGGGCTTTTGGCGGACTGGAAGTAGTTCCAGGCGGCCAGATGGCCCACAAGGTTCGTGGTGTCGAGGCCCGACAGCTCTTCCTCGCCCACCGAGAAGGCGACGACCGGGATGTCGTCGGCCGAGATGCCCGCCGCGGCCAGCTCCTTGTAGAAGCCCACGTTGGCATCGCCGTTGATGGTCGAGATCACGCCGACCTTCTTGCCGTCGGCGCCCAGGGCCACAACGTCGGCCACGATCTTGGACCGGTCGGAATGGCCGAAGGGCGTGTAGTTGACGAAGATGTCCTCTTTCGGGATGCCCTTGGAAATCAGGTAGCTTTCCAGGATGTTGTTGGTGGTGCGGGGATAGACGTAGTCGGTGCCGGGATCGCCTGCTGGTTGGGTGCGGCACCGGTGTAGAAGACGTTCTTCGAGGATTCCTCGCCCTCATACTGGACGGGATAGAACAGGCGGCCGTTCAGCTCCTCGATCACCGGCAGGACGGACTTGCGGCTGACGCTGGACCGGCAACCGAACATCACGTCGACATCGGACACGGTCAGCAGCTCGCGCGCCTTTTCGGCGAACAGCGGCCAGTCCGAGGCCGGGTCGACCACCACCGCCTCGATCTGCTTGCCCAGCAGGCCGCCCTTGGCGTTCTGCTCGGCGATCAGCATCAGCATCGTGTCCTTCAGCGTGGTTTCCGAAATCTCCATCGTGCCCGACAGCGAATGCAGCACGCCCACCTTGATGGTGTCCTGCGCCAGCGCCGCGCCGGCCGTCAGCGCCAGCGCGCCGGTCGTCAGGCGGCAAGTGAAAGTGGTCATGGTCAGGTCGTCCCCCTGTTTACGGGCGGCAGACCGGGGCCGCGGCCGGGTTGCCCACCCGCGCCGGCGCGCCTGGATACCGGTCTGCAACCGTCGTGTTGCACCCTGCGCGGCGGTGGACGGACCGCCAGGAAGCCCGCCGCCGCACATCCCTCATCCACAGGGCCGGGCCATGCGCAGGCGCAGCAAAGCCGCTGCAGCGCGGCAGGGAAAGCGCGGCGCGGGTTGCCGCGGCGCGGCATGGGGCCGGGGCACAGTTCTGCCGGGAAAACGGGCACCGCTGCGGCGCGGCGATCAGGATACGGGCAGCATCGGCGCGGCGGGGGTCCGTCGGGGGCCAGCCGGGAGTGCGAATCCCGCCCGGCTAGCCGCGCAGGATCAGGGGTGACAGGCCCGCAGGCAGCAGGTCGGGCGCGGGATCGGCCTGCCAGTGGCGCAGCACCGCCTGATGGGCGGCCACGACCGGCGGGGTCACCAGTTCGGTCGGCACCGTCATCAGCGCCGTCTCGCTGGGGCGCGAGGTCCAGGCGACAATCACCGGCGCCAGCGCCATGGGCAGCGCCACCGGCAGCATCCACAAGAGAAGCCCCGGCGCCAGCCAGTCCAGCAGAATCAGGCTGACCACCCCGGTCAGGCTGATCCAGCGGCTGGCGGCCCAGGCCTCGGCCAGGGAAAGGCGTCCGTCGCCGCGGTTGTTGGGCGGCCAGCCGCCATCGGTGCCGGTCAGCACCTGCAGCACCGCGCGGGTCTGGAACATCAGGAAGACCGGCGCCATGACCGAGGATTGCACCAGTTCCACCAGCGTGGACGCCAGCGCCCGCCCCGCCCCGCCAAAGCCGCGCGCCCGGCCGCTGGCCGCGGCATCGGCGGCAATCAGCAGCTTGGGCAGGAACAAGAGGCCGAAGATGCCCACCGCCAGGCCGATCGCCTTGGCGGTTTCGTCCGGGGGAAAGACCGGGAAGGGCCAGTTCGGCAACGGGAAATAGTCGGGCGGCTCGGCCAGCATCTGCGCCGCGACCGAGGCGAACATGAACCCCAGCCAGAACAGCGGCGCCACATAGGCCAGGATCCCCTGGACAAAGACCCAGCGGCTCCAGAACCGCAGGCCGGGGGCGCCCACCAGGCGGGCGTGCTGCAGGTTGCCCTGGCACCAGCGGCGGTCGCGCTTGGCATGGTCGACGATGTTCTCGGGGCCCTCTTCATAGGACCCGTCCAGATCGTCATCCAGCCGCACGATCCAGCCCGCGCGGGCCAGCAGCGCGGCCTCGACATAATCATGGCTGAGGATATGGCCCCCGAAGGGCGGCCGGCCCGCCAGCGGCGGCAGGCCGCAGCTTTCGGCAAAGGCGCGGATGCGCATCATGGCGTTGTGGCCCCAGAAGGGCCCCGTCTCGCCCTGCATCATGGCCAGGCCCCGGGCAAAGCCCGGCGAATAGAAGCTGGCCGAAAACTGCATCGTGCGCCCGAAGCGCGACCGCGCGTTGATCACGCGCGGCAGGGTCTGCAGCAGGCCCAGCCGCGGTTCGGCCTGCATCCGGCGGACCATCTCGACGATGGTTTCGCCCTCCATCAGGCTGTCGGCATCCAGGATCAGCGCGAATTCCCAGGCCGCACCCGACCGAAGGATGAAGTCCTCGATATTGCCGGTCTTCTTGCCGATGTTCTGGTCGCGGCGGCGGTAGAAGATGCGCCCCTCGGCATCGCGGTCGCGGATCAGCCGCAGCGCCCAATGCGCCTCGCGCCGGGCGATGTCCTCGTTGCGGGTGTCCGACAGGATGGCAAAGGAAAACAGATCCCCGTGCCCCGTGGCCGCCAGCGAGGCATCCATCGCCGCCACCCGGGCAAAGGTGACCACCGGGTCCTCATTGTAGACGGGCACCAGGAGCACGGTGCGCGCCGTGGGCGGGCCGTCGCTGCGCGGCGGCAGCGGCGGGCGCGTGGTCAGGCCCAGCAGCCCCTGCCCCGCCCCCCAGGCCAACCAGAAGGTGGACGCCAGGATCAGCGCCGACCGGGTGTAATCGACCCAATCCAGCCCGTCGGCCGCGCCGAACTGCAGGAACAGCACGAAGGCGGTGGCCGCCGACACCGAACTGACCGCCAGAACGGACAAGCGCGCCCGGAAGGTCCGGGCGCGCGAAGGCAGCCGGTCGGCCATGGTCAGGGACCCGCGCGATGTGCGTCCGCCGGGCGCGGGGTCAGGGCCCGACGCAGGCGCGCCCACAGCCCCTCGGCCCGTTCCAGCCGCTGCTGCGGCATGGCCAGGGGCGCATCCGGCAGCGACGCGATCTGCGCCAGCCGGTCGGTTTCGGTCACGATGGATGCATCCAGCATCACGCCACCCACTGATAGAGCCACAGTTCGCTCAGCTTGCGGCCGAACCCGGCCACGTGCGCCGCCAGTTCCACGGTCGTCCCCTCGGACGCCCGCACGTCGATCACCAGCCGCCACACATCCGTCCCCCAGATCTGCGACAGCGTCTGCGTCACGATCTCGCCGCCCGACACCGTCACGACCGGCCGCACCTCGGCCCCGCCCGGCAGGTTCGCCAGGATGCCGCCGCGGAAGTCCACCACGAACTTGCGATCGTCTTCGGTGTTTTCAAGCCCCGAGACCCCGCCCACGCCGCTGCGCGTTTCATGCACATGGGCCAGCGTGGCGTTTTCGGGCAGCGGCAGATCGCCCCAGTGCAGGCGATAGGCGTATTCGCGCGCCTCGCCCGCCCGCGCGCCGCCCTGCGGCGCCCAGTAGGCGACGATGTTGTCGTTGACCTCGGATTCGGTCGGGATCTCGACCAGCCGCACGGTGCCCGGCCCCCAGTCGCCCAGCGGTTCGACATCCAGCGAGGGGCGGCGTTCATACTGCGCCTCGGCGTCCTGATAGCGGTCAAAGGCGCGGTCGCGCTGATGCAGGCCGAACCGGCGCACGGCGGGTTCCATGAAATAGCTGCCCGACAGCCGCGGCGGGTTGTTCAGCGGCCGCCAGATCACGTCGCCGTCATGGCGTTCGATGCGCAGCCCGTCACTGTCATGAACGTTCGGGCGGAAGTCGTCGAAGAAGGCGCGGTTCTTTTCCGAAAACAGGAACATCGAGGTCAGCGGCGCCACGCCCAGCTCCTCGACATCGCGGCGGAAGAACAGCCGGGCGGTGACGTCCATCACCGTCTCGGCCCCCGGGCGGATGACAAAGCGATAGGCGCCCGTCACGCTTTCGCTGTCCAGCGCGGCATGCACGGTGATGCGGTCGGAATAGGGTTCGGGCGTTTCGACGTAGAACCGGGTGAAGCGGGGGAATTCCTCGCCCCGCGCGGTGGCGGTGTTCACCGCCAGCCCGCGCGCCGACAGGCCATAGGCATTGCCCCGCCCCAGCGCGCGGAAATAGGACGCGCCCAGGAAGGCCACCACCTCGTCGAACACATCGGGCCGGTTCAGCGGATGGTGCAGGCGAAAGCCCGCGACCCCCGGCATCTGTTCATGCGCGGGGATGCGGCTGGCCAGATCGTTCAGATACATGAAATCGTCGGTGGTCACCGTCAGCGGCCGCGCCACGCCACCCGTAACCTGGAACAGCCGCACCGGTTCGCGGAACAGCCAGCCCATCGAGAAGGCGTGCAGCTTGAAGAACGACTCAGGCGCCGCCAGCCGCGCCCGTTCGGGGTTGAAGGCGACCAGCCGATAGTCGTCATAGCCCAGCTGTTCCAGAAAGCCCGTCACCGGTTCGGCCGGAACGAAGTCCTGCGCGGCCAGCGCGCGCATCTCGTCGGTCAGGGTTTCAAAGCTGAAGGGCTGCTCTGCAGCATCGGTCTGGGCAAGCGCCTGCGACCATGCCCCCCCAAAACCCGCCAGCCCCAGCGCCATGGGCATGGCCTGCAGCAGGCGGCGGCGGTTCGGGTCCGGATCGGGGGCGGCGTTGCGGCACATTTCAGCGGCTTTTTCCATGGTTTGGCGCAGCTGCATGACAGGTTCGACCGAGTCTCGCCAGCGTCGGCGTCGCGCCATTTAGGCAAGGCTGCCATGCAAATCCAGACGCTCGGATGACGCCCGGAGCCCGGCCGCGGGACGCCACACAGAATTCCGTCGGACGGCACATTCTTGCAACTGCGGCATGGGGTTCTGCACAGGGGTCAGGCAGTGACGGAACACGGCGGCACCGGCAAGACAGACAATCAAGGGATGGTGGAGCCGAGGGGGATCGAACCCCTGACCTCGTCATTGCGAACGACGCGCTCTCCCAACTGAGCTACGACCCCACTGGCGGTGGGGTTTGCCCCAGCCGCCGGCCCTTGTCAAGCACCCTCGGCTCGGCAGCGCGCGCCCAGGCTCTGGCGGACGAAGTCGACGATCCCCTGCGCCGGCCGCGCCCCGGTCAGCCGCCCGACCTCGCGCCCGCGGTGATACAGCACCAGCGCGGGGATCCCCTGGATCCGCGCGCGGCCGGCCACATCGGGGTGGTCCTGGGTGTTCAGCTTGGCCAGCCGCACCTGCGGCGCCAGCGCCCTGGCCGCCTTGGCGAATTCCGGCGCCATCATGCGGCAGGGGCCGCACCAGGGCGCCCAGTAGTCGACCAGAATCGGCAGATCGTCGGTGCGGATCGCCCGGTCATGAGCGGCAGGGTCCAGCTCGAACACCCGCCCGTCGTCCAGCGCCGCGCCACAGGTGCCGCATTTCGGCCCCTGTGCCAGGCGGTCGGCCGGCACCCGGTTCGCCTGCCCGCAGGCGAGGCAGACCAGTTTCACGCCTTCGGCCATGCTGGCCTCCCTTACATACTCGTGATACGGAATATGTATAACCCCCCGACCGCTGCGCAAGAGGCCCCCGTGACCCCGTTCCGCGACCTGCCCGAATCCCGGCAACTGGCCCTGCGCGAGGCCTGGGCCGAGGAAATGGCCCGCCAGACCACCACCTGCAACCTGGACGAAAAGATCGCCCGCTTCGCCGCCTGGCTGGCCCCCCAGGGCATCAGCTTCGACGCCCGGGACCTGCCCCGCCGGACCAGGCCCCCGG
>JACXUX010000150.1 GCA_014763725.1 Rhodobacterales bacterium | reverse complement strand
GCCCTGCCCCGCGCGCCCGTGCCCGCCGACGACGCCGCCCGCGAGGAACGCGTCAAGATGACCCGCCTGCGCCAGACCATCGCCCGCCGGCTCAAGGACGCGCAGAACACCGCCGCCATGCTGACCACCTACAACGAGGTGGACATGTCCGGCATCATGGGCCTGCGCAACGAATACAAGGACATCTTCGAAAAGAAGCACGGCGTGAAGCTGGGCTTCATGTCCTTCTTCGTGAAGGCCTGCTGCCACGCCCTGCGCGAGGTGCCCGAGGTCAACGCCGAAATCGACGGCACCGACATCATCTACAAGAACTACGTCCACATGGGCGTGGCCGTGGGCACGCCCACGGGCCTGGTGGTGCCGGTGGTGCGCGACGCCGACCAGATGTCCTTTGCCGCGATCGAGAAGAAGATCGCCGAACTGGGCCTGCGCGCCCGCGACGGCAAGCTGTCGATGGCGGAAATGCAGGGCGGGTCGTTCACCATCTCGAACGGCGGGGTCTACGGGTCGCTGATGTCCTCGCCCATCCTGAACCCGCCGCAGTCGGGGATCCTCGGCATGCACAAGATCCAGGACCGCCCCGTCGTGGTCGGCGGCCAGATCGTGATCCGCCCGATGATGTATCTGGCGCTGAGCTACGACCACCGCATCGTCGACGGCAAGGGCGCGGTGACCTTCCTCGTCCGCGTGAAAGAGGCCCTGGAAGACCCGCGCCGGCTGTTGATGGATCTGTGACCGCTGTGGGCGGCCTGCCTCGGCGGGCCGCCCATGACCCCGGGGGAATTGCCATGGCCGAGATCTTTCACGACCTTCCTGCGAACTGGCAGGTGACGAAGAAGCTGCTCGATGGGGCCTGGACACAGCTTGCCGGGTCGTTCGAAAGCCGGGCGCGGCATGATGCCTTCTTCGCGTATCTGCTGACCCCGCGCAGCAACCGATGGGCCTTTGCCTCTTCCGGCAGGACAGGCACGAGTTCGGCGCTGATGCTGCTCTTCAGGCTCGAGTTCGGCTGCACCAACAGCGCGGGCGTCGACGATCCCGGCGATCTCAACCGCCATGCCGAAGCGCATCGGACCGTTCAGGCGGGAGTCTTCCGCAGCCTGCACCAGCGCGACGACATCCCAAGTCTGACCGACTATCTCGACCGGACCCTCAGGATCGCCACCGTCCGTCATCCGACCACCCGCGCCTGGTCGTCCTTCCGCTATCTGTGCCGGTCGCATGCGGAACGTCACGCGCAGTTCTCCCGCGATCGCATCCGTCTCTGTGCGACGACAGGCTTCGACTGGGCGCGCGATCCACTGACCCGCGGCGGATTCGAGCGGTTCATGGACTACATCGCTCTCGAGGTGGCGGCGAACGGAACGCTGCAACCCGACAACCACTGGCGACCGCAATGGCAAGACATCAGGCCTGCGGTCTTCCGCCCGCAGATCCTGGGGCGCGTCGAGGCGCCCGCCGACTTCGTCCTGGCCCTGGTCGACCATCTGGGGCTTGCACCCGGCGATCCCGGGCCGATCGACGAACTCAGATTGAACGCGGCGGACCAGAAGCTTGCCGATCTGCCCGACTGGATGTCGGCCCCCTCGGTGCGCGACCGGCTGCGCACGGTTTACGGCGGCGATTACGAGGCCTTCGGCTATGACCCCTGAACTCACCGCCCTTGCCCTGGCCGGCCTGCTGCAGGCGGTCCAGCTTGTCCTCTTCGCCGTCCCGGCCAACCGCGACGTGGGGTCCGACTATGCCGCAGGCCCGCGCGACAGCGCCCCGCCGCGCCCGCTGTCACCGCGCACGGGTCGACTGCAGCGGGCCATGAACAACCATTTCGAGGCGCTGATCCTCTTCACCCTGGCCGTCACCGTCGTCACCCTGTCGGGCCAGGCCGGCGCCTTCACCGCCACCTGCGCCTGGGTCTATCTGGGCGCGCGTGTGCTCTACATCCCGGCCTATGCGCTGGGCCTGACGCCCGGGCGGTCCATCGTCTGGGGCGTGGGCTTCCTTGCCACGATCGCCATGATCCTGTCCGCCCTGATCTGATCCCTTCCTCTTGACCCAAATACCCTCGGGGGGCACGGGGGGCAGACAGCCCCCCGCCCCGACCACAGGAGAGCGCCATGTCCCAGTTCGACACCATCATCATCGGCGGCGGCCCCGGCGGCTATGTCTGCGCCATCCGTGCGGCCCAACTGGGCCAGAAGGTCGCCGTGGTCGAGGGCCGCGGCGCGCTGGGCGGCACCTGCCTGAACGTGGGCTGCATCCCGTCCAAGGCGCTGCTGCACGCCAGCCACCTGCTGCACGAAACCCACACCAACTTCGAGAAGATGGGCCTGATGGGCGCCCATCCCACCGTCGACTGGGCCCGCATGCTGGGCTACAAGGACGAGGTCATCGGCCAGAACACCAAGGGCATCGAGTTCCTGTTCAAGAAGAACAAGGTGACCTGGATCAAGGGCTGGGGCAGCATCCCCGCCCCGGGCCAGGTCCGCGTGGGCGATGAGGTGCACACGGCCAGGAACATCGTCATCGCCACCGGGTCCGAACCCGCCGGCCTGCCCGGCGTGACGGTGGACGAAGAGGTGGTCGTCACCTCGACCGGGGCGCTGACGCTCAGGTCGATCCCGCGGTCGATGGTGGTGATCGGCGCGGGCGTCATCGGGCTGGAACTGGGGTCGGTCTATGCCCGGCTGGGCACACAGGTGACCGTCGTCGAATACCTGGACGGCATCACCCCCGGCATGGACCTGGAAATCGCCAAGGCCTTTCAGAAGATCCTGACGCGCCAGGGGCTGAAGTTCGTCCTGGGCGCCGCCGTCCAGGGGGTCGAGCGCACGGGCGACCAGGCCACCGTCCGCTGGAAGCTGCGCAAGGACGATAGCGAAGCCAGCCTGACCGCCGATGCCGTGCTGGTGGCCACCGGCCGGCGGCCCTATACCGCGGGCCTCGGGCTCGAGCCGCTTAGGGTGGCGATGCTGCCGCGCGGCCAGGTGCAGACCGACGCCCATTTCGCGACCAGCGTGCCCGGCCTCTATGCCATCGGCGATGCGATCGCGGGGCCGATGCTGGCCCACAAGGCCGAGGACGAGGGCATGGCCCTGGCCGAGATCCTGGCTGGCCGGCATGGCCATGTGAACTATGACGTGATCCCCGGCGTGATCTATACCACGCCCGAGGTGGCCAATGTCGGCCGGACCGAGGAACAGCTGAAGGCCGAGGGCCGCGCCTACAAGGTGGGCAAGTTCAGCTTCATGGGCAATGGCCGCGCCAAGGCCGTGTTCCAGGGCGAGGGCTTCGTCAAGCTGCTGGCCGATGCCGCGACCGACCGGATCCTGGGCTGCCACCTGATCGGGCCGGCTGCGGGCGATCTGATCCACGAGGTCTGCGTGGCGATGGAATTCGGCGCCAGCGCCCAGGATCTGGCGCTGACCTGCCATGCCCACCCCACCTTCAGCGAGGCGATGCGCGAAGCGGCGCTGGCCTGCGGCGACGGCGCGATCCACGCCTGAGCCCCCGACCGGGCGCGGCGCTGACTGCGAGGAAGAGAGGGGGGCTGTCTGCCCCCCTCGGCCTTGCGGCCTCACCCCCCGAGGATATTTGGCCGGGAAGCGGGGGGTTGCGCGGCGGCGGGTGCCGGGTTGCGCCGGGGCGCGGGGTCTGACGGGGCGCGGTTCCCTGCGGGTTCGCTGCGGCCGGGATCGGGCGGCGCGGCGGTCAGCCCGCCAGGTGGCGCAAGCCTTGCGTCACGTCGGTGCGCACGGCCAGCCGCAGGCCCGGTTCGTCGCCGGCCTTGAGCGCGGCGAGGATCATGCGGTGGTGCTGGGGCGGTTCGTTCCGCCGCAGCCGGGCATAGAGCGCGCGCATCGTGGGCCCCAGCTGCAGCCAGACGGTTTCGGTCATCGCCAGCATCGCCGGGGCCTGGGCGCGCAGGTAGAGTGTGCGGTGGAATTCCAGATTGGCGCGGACATAGCCCACGGCATCCTGTTTCGTCACCGCCTCGGCGCAGGCGGCGTTGATCGTCTTGAGCCGTTCGATCAGCGCGAAATGCGCCCGCGGCAGGGCGCGGGCGGCCAGTTCGGGTTCCAGCAGCGCGCGGATCGCAGCCAGTTCCTCGATCCGTTCGGGGCTGAGTTCGGGCGTCGAGATCCGCCCCGAGGCCGAGAGCGTCAGCGCGCCTTCGGCGACCAGGCGGCGCACCGCCTCGCGCGCGGGGGTCATCGAGACGCCGAAGGCGCGGCCCAGGCCGCGCAGCGTCAGCGCCTGGCCGGGGGGCAGTTCGCCATGCATCACCTGGGTGCGCAGCGCCCGGTAAAGCCGGTCGTGCGCGGCGGCGGTGGTGTCCGAAGGGCGGGCCTGCAGCAGCATGGCGCGAGCCAACACCCGCCCGGGGGCCGCCGTCAATCCCCGAAGCGCCAGGCGTGCAGGGCGGCGCCCTCGGCCCGCAGCCAGCGGCGGGCGGCGCCGTGGTCGGGCAGCAGCGTTTCGACCACGGCCCAGAAGGCCGGGGAATGATTCATCTGGGCCAGATGCGCGACCTCATGCGCGGCGACGTAGTCGAGCACGGCGGGCGGGGCCATGGCCAGGCGCCAGTTGAACATCAGCCGCCCCCCGGCGGTGCAGGATCCCCAGCGCGAGCGGGTGTCGCGCAGCACCAGCGCGGTGGGCCGCCGACCCAGGCGCGTGGCATGGCGGTCGCAGGCCAGCGCCAGCCGGTCGCGCGCCAGCGTGCGCAGAAAGGCCGCGGCACGACGGCCGGTCTGCGCCGGATCGCCGGGCAGCCAGAGCGTGTCGGCCTCGAGCCGGACGCTGCGGCCCGGGGCGGGCATCAGCCGGCGCGGCTGCCCCTCGACCGGCAGCCAGTCGCCCGCGGCGACGGGGCGGGCGGCGGGCTGATCGGCCAGCGCGCGGCGCAGCCAGTCGGCCTGGGACCGGGCAAAGGCCATCGCCTCGGCCTCGGCCGCGCGGGCGGGCAGGGTCAGCGTGACGCGCCCGTCCAGGCGCGACACCCGCAGCGAGAAGCGCCGCGCCCGCGCAGACCGGCGCAGCACCAGCGGAATCGGCGGATCGCCGGGCAGTTCGGGCATCTTTCCCCCCGTTGCGGGCCTTTGCGAAAGCCTTTGACAGCCCCCGCGCCCTGTGGCAAGCGACGTCGATCATGCCCATGGCATCCTGCAAGGGGACCCACATGCCCAAACCCGAATGGGGCACCAAACGCGTGTGCCCGACCACCGGCAAGCGCTTCTACGACCTGAACCGCAGCCCGATCGTCAGCCCCTATACCGGCGAGGTCGTCGATATCGAGACGGCGCGCCGCAAGATGGCCTCGGCCGCGATCGCGCGCGTGGTCGAGAAGGACGACGTGCTGGTCGACGATCTGGAAGCCGATGACGAACTGCTGGGCGCCGCCCCGGTGGCCGACGACGATCTGGACGACGATCTGCTGGAAGACGACGCCGAGGACAACGTTTCGCTGGACGATCTGGCGGATGTGGCCGGCGACGAGGAAGAGCCATGATTCTGCGGCGGGGGGTGATTTTTCCGCTTGCACGCCCCCGCGCAGGTCACTAGATACGCCGCACGCACCGCGGCAGCGCGGTGCGGACCTCCGGTGGGGCCATAGCTCAGTTGGGAGAGCGCTTGAATGGCATTCAAGAGGTCAGGGGTTCGACTCCCCTTGGCTCCACCAATTCATCTGTGTGAATGAACGTGACAGGGCTGCTGCAGGGCGGCGCCGCCTGCGTTTGCGGCATGACGGCGGCGGCCCAGACGTGACGGGCGCGCGCCGGGTGCCGGACGGGTCCGATCGTCCCGGCCCCGGCCCCGGCGGGTGCGCCGCGCGGGGATGATCTGTATCAAGGTACCCGGGGCCGGCCCGGGCACGGATGATCGCGGCGCGATGCCCGGCACGGGGTCCGCCGCGCGACAACCGCGTCGGCGGCCCGGGCTTGACCCTGGGGAGGACCGAATGCAGTTCCTGTATCCTCGGCGTGTGATTGTCCTGATCGTGGCGACCCTGGCCGGCAGCCTGCCGGCCGCGGCACAGCAGCTGAAGACCGTGCGACTGGAAGCCATGCAGGTCAATGTGCCTGCGGCCTGCAAGCTGAAGGCCAGCAAGACCCGGACCGAAACGACTGCGACTTGTCAGTGGACGGATACGGCAACGTGGTCGATCGCACTGACCTGATCCAGCGAGTCAGGGACAGCGTTCACCGGCATGCTGCAAGAGCTGCGGTTTCCGGCCATCGGGGCCCTGTGCGATCTGCTGATCAGAATGCAGCTGGACCCCAAGCGGGCCGATTGCAGCGCGACCAACATCGTGGTCAGCGACGTCGCGCAGAACCGCCTGCCCAAGGGGGTGGCCGCCTGCGAGAGCGGGTCCGAAAGCCTGACCTTTGACTGGGGCGAGCAGGTGCGGCGGCGCGTCCTGTTGTGCCATCTGCCCCTGACGGGCCCGAGTTCCGACGTCGTCTTCCTTGACGTGATGTCCGACGCGCCGAAGTCCGCGTTCGACCAGGTGTCGGGCAAGGTTCTGGGCAGCCTGGCCATCGTCCGCTGACCCTGGATCGCCTCGCGCGGGGTGGGTCGACGGCCGGGGCGGCGGCGGCTAGCCGCCCAGAACCGCCTCGCCCTGCATGCGCAGGGTGCCCGCGGCATCGCGCACCCAGAGTTCGGCGCGGCCGTCGGGCAGCAGGCGGCCCTCGGTCAGGATCGGCTGTCCGGCATAGACGGGCTGCACGCCGCGGAAGCTGAACTGCCGGACCGGCGGCTGGCCGGGGATCGCGCGCAGCATCAGCGTGGCCAGCAGCTGGCCCTGCACCACGATGCCGTCATAGCCCTCGACCCCGCGGGCATAGGGGGCGTCATAATGGATGCGGTGGGCGTTGAAGGTGACGGCCGAATAGCGGAACAGCTGCGTCTGGTCCGGGCAGTGGGCGACCGACCAGTCCGCCCCGGCGGGGGCGGACTGGTCGGT
>JACXUX010000009.1 GCA_014763725.1 Rhodobacterales bacterium | reverse complement strand
CTGGCCCTGGTCTACGAACTGCGCGCGCTGCTGGCGGCGGCGGGCGGCGGCGGGGCCGCGCGGAACAGCGGCAGGTCGTCGATCAGCGCGGCGGGCCGGGCCGCGCCCTGGCGGTCGCCGGCTTCCAGCGCGGCCAGAACCGCGCGCGCCCGGTCCACCGCCGCGGGCGGCAGGCCGGCCAGCCGCGCCACCTGGACGCCATAGCTGCGGTCGGCGGCACCCGGCGTCACCTCGTGCAGGAAGATCACGTCGCCCTGATGTTCGCGCGCCCTGACCGTGGCGTTGCGCACCCCCGCCAGGCGGCCCGCCAGCGCCGTCAGTTCGTGGTAATGCGTGGCAAACAGCGCCCGGCAGCGGTTCTGGCCGTGCAGATGCTCCATCACCGCCCAGGCGATGGACAGCCCGTCCCAGGTGCTGGTGCCGCGGCCGATCTCGTCCAGGATGACGAAAGACCCCTCGCCCGCCTGGTTCAGGATCGCCGCTGTCTCGACCATCTCCACCATGAAGGTGGACCGCCCCCGCGCCAGATCGTCGGCCGCGCCCACCCGGCTGAACAGGCTGTGCACCAGCCCGATGCGCGCCCGCGCCGCCGGCACCCAGGCGCCCGCCTGCGCCAGGATCGCGATCAGCGCGTTCTGCCGCAGGAAGGTGGACTTGCCCCCCATGTTGGGCCCGGTGATCAGCCAGATCGCGGGCGTCTGGCCATCGGTCAGGGCGCAATCGTTGGCCACGAACCGCCCCCCGCCCTGGCGGCGCAGCGCGCGTTCGACCACCGGATGCCGCCCGCCCTGGATGACGAAGGCGCGGCTGTCGTCGATCTCGGGCGCGGTCCAGTCCTCCTCGGCGGCCAAGTCCGCCCAGGCGGCGGCCAGGTCCACCTCGGCCAGGGCGCGGGCGGCCGCGCCCAGGGGGGCCGCGGCGTCCATCACCGCGGCGCGCAGGTCGGCAAAGTGGCGCAGTTCGGTGGCCTGCGCCTCGGCCGCGGCGTTCAGGATGCGGCTTTCCAGATCCGCCAGTTCGTCCGTGGTATAGCGCAGCAGGTTGGCCGTGGTCTGGCGGTGGCGGAACCCGGGCAGCGCGGCCATGCGGTCGGCATGGCGGTCGGTCACCTCGACGAAATAGCCCAGCACGTTGTTGTGCCGCACCTTGAGGCTGGCGATCCCGGTGTCCTCGGCATAGCGGGCCTGCAGGCCGGCGATGACGCCGCGGCCCTCGTCGTGCAGCCGGCGCAGGACGTCCAGCTGGGCATCGAAGCCCGGCGCGACAAAGCCGCCGTCGCGCGCCAGCATCGGCGGGTCGGCCACCAGCGCGGCCGCCAGCAGACCGGCCAGCCTGTCGTGCCCCGTCAGCGCCGCGCGGGCAGGCCCCAGCGGCCCGGGTGCCTCGGGCGGCAGCTGCGCTGCGATGCCCGCGGCGGCGGCCAGCCCCGCGCGGATCGCGGCCAGATCGCGCGGGCCGCCGCGGTCCAGCGCCAGCCGGCCCAGCGCGCGGTCGATGTCGGGGACGCGGCGCAGCGCCTCGCGCAGCACCTCGCGCAGGGCGGGGTCGGCCACCAGCGCCGCCACCGCCGCATGGCGCGCCCGGATCGCCCCCAGATCGCAGGACGGCGCGGCCAGCCGCCGTTCCAGGAGCCGCGCGCCCGCCGCCGTCACCGTGCGGTCGACCGCGGCCAGCAGCGACCCGTCGCGCCCGCCCGACAGCGCCTGCGTCAGTTCCAGGTTGCGCCGGCTGGCCGCGTCGATCTGCATCGCTCCGCCCGGCGTTTCGCGCACGGGGGGGCGCAGCAGCGGCAGCCGCCCCTTCTGGGTGATCGACACCCAGTCGAGGATCGCGCCCAGCGCCGACAGTTCCGCCCGGCCAAAGGCGCCGAACCCCGCCAGCGTGCCCACGGAAAACAGGTCGCACAGCCGCCGTTCCGCGCCCGCGCTGTCGAAACTGGCGCGCGACAGGGGGGTGACGGCGGCGCCCGCCTCGGCCGCCAGCGCGGCCAGATCGTCCTGGCGGTGATCGGGCAGCAGCAGTTCCCGCGGCGCGATCCGCGCCAGTTCCGGCCCCAGCCGCGGTGCGGGACAGGGCATGGCGCGCAAATCGCCGGTCGAGATGTCGGTCCAGGCCAGCGCCCAGTCGCCGCGCACCTCGGCCAGGGCGGCCAGGTGGTTGGGGCGGCTGGCCTCCAGCAGGCTGTCCTCGGTCAGCGTTCCGGGGGTGACCAGGCGCACCACCTCGCGCCGGACGACCGATTTCGACCCGCGCTTCTTCGCCTCGGCCGGGTCCTCCATCTGTTCGGCGATGGCCACGCGGAACCCCTTGCGGATCAGCGTCAGCAGATAGCCCTCGGCCGCATGGACCGGCACGCCGCACATCGCGATGGGTTCGCCCAGATGAAGGCCGCGTTTCGTCAGCGCGATGTCCAGCGCCTCGGCCGCCAGGCGGGCGTCGTCGAAGAACATCTCGTAGAAGTCGCCCATCCGGTAGAACAGCAGCGCATGCGGATGCTGCGCCTTGATCTGCAGATACTGAGCCATCATCGGCGTGACGGTTTCGTCGGTCAAACCCCTGGCCCCTGTGGTGCGGCTATGCGGACGGCGCGACCCTAGCGAAGCGGCGCGGGCGGCAAAAGCGGCAAATCCCGCCCCCCGCCGCGCCCGCCGCCCCATTGTGACGGCCCCCGCGCGGCGCTAAGACGGCGCGGAACATGGGGGGGAGACGTCATGACACGCGCCAAGATCACGCCCGAGGATGCGCTGATCTATCACCTGGACCCGCGGCCGGGCAAATACGACATCATCGCGTCGAAACCCATGGCGACCCAGCGCGACCTGTCGCTGGCCTATTCCCCCGGCGTGGCGGTGCCCGTCCAGGCCATCGCCGAACGGCCCGAGACGGCCTATGACTATACCGTCAAGGGCAACATGGTGGCCGTCGTGTCGAACGGGACGGCGATCCTGGGCCTGGGCAACCTGGGCGCGCTGGCCTCCAAGCCGGTGATGGAGGGCAAGGCGGTCATGTTCAAGCGCTTTGCCGATGTCAACGCCATCGACATCGAACTGGATACCGAGGACGCGGACGAGATCATCCAGGCCGTCCGCCTGATGGCGCCCACCTTCGGCGGCATCAACCTTGAGGATATCAAGGCCCCCGAATGCTTCATCATCGAACAGCGGCTGAAGGAGATCTGCGACATCCCCGTCTTTCACGACGACCAGCACGGCACCGCCGTGATCTGCGCCGCGGGGCTGATCAACGCGCTGGAACTGACGGGCAAGAAGATCGAGGACGTCAGGATCGTCCTGAACGGCGCGGGGGCGGCCGGCATCGCCTGTCTGGAACTGCTCAAGACCATGGGCGCGCGGCAGGACAACTGCATCATGTGCGACACCAAGGGCGTCATCTGGCAGGGCCGGACCGAGGGCATGAACCAGTGGAAATCCGCCCATGCCGCCCGCACCGACGCCCGCACCCTGGAAGAGGCGATGCAGGGCGCCGACGTCTTCCTGGGGGTTAGCACCAAGGGCGCGGTGACGCCCGCGATGGTGGCCGCCATGGCGCCGAACCCGGTGATCTTTGCCATGGCCAACCCCGACCCCGAGATCACGCCCGAAGAGGCCCGCGCCGTCCGCCCCGATGCCATCGTGGCCACCGGCCGGTCGGACTATCCCAACCAGGTCAACAACGTCCTGGGCTTTCCCTACCTGTTCCGCGGCGCGCTGGACATCCACGCCCGCGCCATCAATGACGAGATGAAGATCGCCTGCGCCCGCGCGCTGGCGAAACTGGCGCGCGAGGATGTCCCGGACGAGGTCGCCATGGCCTATGGCCGCAAGCTGGCCTTCGGCCGCGACTACATCATCCCCACGCCCTTCGACCCGCGGCTGATCTACACGATCCCGCCGGCGGTGGCGCGGGCGGGCATGAACACCGGCGTCGCCCGCCGCCCCATCGTCGACATGCGCGGGTATGAGGCCAGCCTCAAGGCGCGGATGGACCCCACGGCCAGCATGCTCGAAGGTCTGCACGCCCGCGCCCGCAGCGCCCAGGCGCGGATGATCTTCGCCGAAGGCGCCGATCCCCGCGTGCTGCGCGCGGCCGTGGCCTGGCAACGCGCGGGCCTCGGCCGCGCCCTGGTCGTGGGGCGCGAGGCCGACGTGCGCGACAAGCTCGAATCCGCCGGCCTGCACGATGCCGTGCGCGAACTGGAGATCGTCAACGCCGCCAACACCGCGCATCTGGATACCTACAAGGACTTTCTCTACGCCCGGCTTCAGCGCCAGGGCTTCGACCGCCAGGACGTGCACCGCCTGGCCGCCCGCGACCGGCATGTCTTCGGCGCGCTGATGCTGGCGCATTGCCATGGCGACGGGCTGGTCACCGGCGTCACGCGCAAGTCGGCGCATGTGCTGGCGCTGATCAACCATGTCTTCGACGCCCGCGCGCAGGACGGCGCCGTGGGGGTAACCGCGCTGCTGCACAAGGGGCGGATCGTGCTGATCGCCGACACGCTGGTGCAGGAATGGCCGGAACCCGAGGATCTGGCCACCATCGCCATCCGCGCCGCCCGGGTCGCGCGCAACCTGGGCCTTGACCCGCGGGTGGCCTTCGTCAGCTTCTCGACCTTCGGCTATCCGGTCAGCGAACGCGCGACCAAGATGCACCTGGCCCCCCAGGTGCTGGACCGCATGCGCGTCGATTTCGAATACGACGGCGAAATGACGGTGGACGTGGCCCTGAACCCCGAGGTGATGGCGAACTATCCCTTCTGCCGCCTGTCGGGGCCGGCCAACATCCTGGTGGTGCCGGCGCGGCATTCGGCCAGCATCTCGGTCAAGCTGATGCAGGAAATGGCCGGCGCTACAGTGATCGGCCCGATCCTGACCGGGGTGACGCGGCCGATCCAGATCTGCTCGACCAACTCGACCGTGAACGACATCCTGAACATGGCGGTGATGGCCGCCTGCAAGGTCGGCTGATGGACGACCCCGCGATCCCCCCGGTTGCGGCCGACCAGCCGCCGCTGGCCCGCCTGCTGGGCCTGCGGCTGGTCTCGGCCACGCCCGACCGGGTGGTGGCGGAACTGACCGCGCGGCCGGACCTGCTGAACCGCAACGGCATGCTGCACGGCGGGGCGATCATGGCGCTGGCTGACAACCTGGGCGGCACCGCGACCTTCCTGAACCTGGCCCCGGGCGAAGGCACGACCACGATCGAAAGCAAGACCAACTTCTTCCGCGCCGTGCCCGCGGGCGTCACGCTGACGGCGGTGACCACACCGCTGCACCGCGGCCGCACCACCCAGGTCTGGCAGACCGCCCTGACCCTGCCCGACGGCCGGCTGGCCGCCCAGGTCACCCAGACGCAGATGGTGCTTCAGCCTCGCTGACGCGCGCCCCTCAGCGGGCAAAGGCCGCGTCGCGGCCCCAGACCTCGCGCACCCGCGCATCCCGCCCGCAGGCCTCGCGATACAGCTTGTAGGCGCTGGCCTTGGTCCGCGGCCCGAAGCGCGTGACGATCACATCCTGCTTGCGCCAGTAGTCCTGGTGATAATCCTCGGCCGGCCAGAACTCGGCCAGCGGCAGCACCGGCGTCACCACCTTGCGCCCCAGCGCCGCCTCGGCCCGCGCCACCGCCGCCCGGGCCTCGGCCCGCTGGCCGGGCCCGGCAAAGATCGCGGTGCGGTAACTCTCGCCCCGGTCGCAGAACTGCCCGCCCGCATCCAGCGGATCGACCGACCGCAGGAACAGGTCCAGGATCTGCCCATAGCCGATCCGCCCGGGGTCGAAGTCGATCGCGACCGCCTCGTAATGGCCCGTCCCGCCCCGGGTCACCTGCCGATAGGTCGGGTTGTCCACCGTCCCCCCGGTGAACCCCGATGTGACCGACCGCACCCCGGCCACGCCCTCGAAATCCGCCTCGACGCACCAGAAGCAACCGCCCGCGACCACCGCCACCTCGGCCCGCAGGGCCAGCGGCCACATCAACGCCAGAACCGTCAGCCAAACCCGCATGCCACGCCCCCCCCGCATCCACGTCCAGCCTGACCCGCCGCGCGCCGCAGGTCCACTCAACCCCGCGTGAGGCGACAAAGACCCCTGCCCCGCTTCCCGGCCAAATATCCCACGGGGGTGCGGGGGTGTGAAACCCCCGCCGCCGACGCCGACGCCAGACCCGCGGCCGGGGGTCAGCCCCGTCCAGCCACGCGGGCGTTGCGGGTGGCGACCAGCTTCAGCCGCAGCGCGTTCAGCCGGATGAAGCCCTGCGCGTCCTTCTGGTCGTAGGCGCCGGCGTCTTCCTCGAAGGTGACGTGCTTCTCGCTGTACAGCGTATGGTCCGACCAGCGCGCCACGCAGCGCACCGACCCCTTGTACAGCTTCAGCCGCACCGTGCCGGTCACATGCTCCTGGCTCTTGTCGATCAGCGCCTGCAGCATCTCGCGTTCCGGGCTGAACCAGAAGCCGTTGTAGATCAGTTCCGCGTAGCGCGGCATCAGGCTGTCCTTCAGATGGCCCGACCCGGCATCCAGCGTGATCTGCTCGATCCCGCGGTGCGCCTCCAGCAGGATGGTGCCGCCGGGGGTTTCATAAAGCCCGCGCGACTTCATGCCGACGAAACGGTTTTCCACGAAATCCAGCAGGCCGATGCCATGGCGCGCACCGAATTCGTTCAGCCGGGTCAGCAGGGTCGCCGGGCTCATCGCCACGCCGTCGATGGCCACCGCATCGCCGCGTTCGAAGCTGACCTCGATAAATTCCGGCGTGTCGGGCGCATCCTCGACCGCCACGATCCGGCTTGCCACATAATCCGGCGCCTCGACGCCCGGGTCTTCCAGCACACGGCCCTCGGACGAGGTGTGCAGCAGGTTCGCATCGACCGAGAAAGGCGCCTCGCCCCGCTTGTTCCTCGCGATCGGGATCTGGTTCTGTTCGGCGAATTCCAGCAGCCGGGTGCGGCTGGTCAGGTCCCACAGCCGCCAGGGCGCGATCACCTTGATCGACGGGTCCAGCGCATAGGCCGACAGTTCGAACCGCACCTGGTCGTTGCCCTTGCCGGTCGCGCCATGGGCCACGGCATCGGCGCCATGGGCATGGGCGATCTCGACCAGATGCTTGGAAATCAGCGGTCGCGCGATCGAGGTGCCCAGCAGATACTGCCCTTCATAGACCGCGTTGGCCCGGAACATCGGGAAGACGAAGTCGCGCACGAATTCCTCGCGCACGTCGACGATGTGGATGTTCTCGGGCTTGATGCCCAGCAGCAGCGCCTTTTCGCGGGCGGGCTCCAGCTCCTCGCCCTGGCCCAGGTCGGCGGTGAAGGTGATGACCTCGCAGCCGTATTCGGTCTGCAGCCATTTCAGGATGATCGAGGTGTCGAGGCCGCCCGAATAGGCCAGCACGACTTTCTTGGGCGCGGACATGCCTGTCTCCGTCTTGGGGGTCACCTGACCGCCCCGGATAGCGGGTTCCGCCCGGTGCGACAAGGGCGCGCGCCGGGGCAAATTGTGTGGGGGACAATGCCGGATCGGGCTTGCCAAGGCCGCCCCCCCGGCGCCAAGGATGCGGCATGACCCTGTCCGTCCCATCCGCCCGCGAGGCCACGGCCGCCCTGCGCGACCTGTTCGACCCCACGCCGCTGCAGCGCAACGACCATCTGTCGGACCGCTTCGGCGCCGACATCTGGCTGAAGCGCGAGGATCTGACCCCCGTGCGCAGCTACAAGCTGCGCGGCGCCTTCACCGCCATGCGCAAGGTGCGCGCGGCCAACCCCGCGGCGGACCATTTCGTCTGCGCCAGTGCGGGCAACCACGCCCAGGGCGTGGCCTATGCCTGCCGCCATTTCGGCGTGCGCGGCACGGTGTTCATGCCGGTGACCACCCCCCAGCAGAAGATCGACAAGACCCGCAGCTTCGGCGGCCGCTTTGTCGAGATCGTGCTGACCGGCGACTATTTCGACCAGACGCTGGCCGCGGCCCAGGCGATGTGCGCGGCCGAGGGCGCGCAGTTCCTGTCGCCCTTCGACGACCCCGACGTGATCCTGGGCCAGGCCAGCGTGGGGGTGGAACTGCTGGACCAGCTGGGCCGCGCGCCCGATCTGGTGATCCTGCCGGTGGGCGGCGGGGGGCTGGCCTCGGGCGTCACGGGCTACCTGCGGCAGGTGGCGCCGGGGGTCGACTTCCGCTTTGTCGAGCCGCTGGGCGGGGCCAGTCTGCAGGCCGCGCTGCGGGCGGGCGGGCCGGTCACGCTGCCACGGGTGAACAGCTTTGTCGACGGGGCGGCGGTGGCGCGGCTGGGCGCCTGCACCTATGCCATGCTGGACTGGGTGGACGAACCCCGCGTCCTGCTGGCGCCCGAGGACCGGATCTGCGTGACCATGCTGCAGATGCTGAACGTCGAGGGCATCGTGCTGGAACCCGCGGGCGCGCTGTCGGTCGACGTGCTGCCGGACCTGGCGGACCAGATCACGGGACGGACCGTGGTCTGCGTCACCTCGGGCGGGAACTTCGACTTCGAGCGCCTGCCCGAGGTGAAGGAACGCGCCCAGCGCTACAGCGGGCTGAAGAAGTATTTCATCCTGCGCATGCCGCAGCGCCCCGGCGCGCTGCGCGAATTCCTGTCCATGCTGGGGCCCCAGGACGACATCGCCCGTTTCGAATATCTGAAGAAATCGGCGCGCAACTTCGGGTCGGTCCTGATCGGGATCGAGACGAAGGAGGCCGCCGCCTTCCCCGCGCTGTTCGCGCGGATGGAGGCGGCGGGCTTCGTCTTTCGCGACATCACCGGCGACGAGACGCTGGCCGAGTTCCTGATCTAGCCCGCCAGCGCCTGGTCGGGCGTGATCGCGGCCAGGCCCAGCGCCTCGGCCGCCGGGGCGTTGGTCAGGCGGCCTTCGTGCACGTTCAGGCCCGCGCGCAGATGCGGGTCGCGCAGGCAGGCCGCGCGCCAGCCGTGATCGGCCAGCGCCAGCACGAAGGGCAGCGTCGCATTGCCCAGCGCCTGGGTCGAGGTGCGCGCCACTGCCCCCGGCATGTTGGCCACACAGTAATGCACGATGCCGTCGACCAGATAGATCGGGTTCTGGTGGGTGGTGGGGCGGCTGGTCTCGAAACAGCCGCCCTGGTCGATCGCCACATCGACGACCGCCGCGCCCGGCTTCATCGTGGACAGCTGTGCGCGGGTCACCAGCCGGGGCGCGGCGGCCCCGGGCACCAGCACGGCGCCGATGACCAGATCGGCCTCGGCCACCGCGGCGGCGGTGGCGGCGGCGCTGGCGTAGAGCGTGCGGAAGCGGCCTGCGAAGGCCTCATCCAGCGCGCGCAGCCGCGGCAGGCTGCGGTCCAGCACCGACACCTCGGCCCCCATGCCGGCGGCCACGCGGGCGGCCTGGGTGCCCACCACGCCGCCGCCGATCACCGTCACCCGCGCGGGCGCCACGCCCGGCACCCCGCCCAGCAGCACGCCGCGCCCGCCGTTGGCCTTTTGCAGCGCCCAGGCGCCGACCTGCGGGGCAAGGCGGCCCGCCACCTCGGACATCGGCGCCAGGAGCGGCAGCCCGCCGCGGGCATCGGTCACGGTTTCGTAGGCGATGGCCGTGACCCCGCTGGCCAGCAGATCCCGCGTCTGGTCCGGGTCGGGCGCCAGATGCAGATAGGTGAACAGCACCTGCCCCGCCCGCAGCCGCGCGCGTTCGGCGGCCTGGGGTTCCTTGACCTTGACGATCAGCTCGGCCGTGGCAAACACCTCCTCTGCCGTGTCGGCCAGCCGCGCGCCCGCGGCCAGGTAATCGGCATCGGCAAAGCCCGATCCCACACCCGCGCCCGCCTGCACGACCACCGCATGGCCATGCGCCACCGCCTCGCGCACGGCATCGGGCGTCATGCCCACGCGGAATTCCTGCGGCTTGATCTCTGTCGGCACACCGATCTGCATCGAACCCTCCCATCCTGTGCCCGCCGATGATGCGCCCGGACGGGCGGCAAGGCTTTGCAACCGCACTGGCGCCGCCGCGCGATCCGCGCAAGATTCGGGCGACCGTAGCCGATTCCCGCGAAGGATCCTGCATGGCCGCCGAACTTGACGCGACAGACCGCCGAATCCTGACCGTCCTGCAGAAGGAGGGGCGGATCACCAATGCCGAACTGTCCGAACGGGTGAACCTGTCGCCCTCGGCCTGCCACCGCCGCGTCCAGCGGCTGGAGGACGAGGGATTCATCGTCGGCTATGTCGCGCTGCTGAACGCCCGCCGGCTGGGCTGGCCCACCACGGTGTTCGTGGAAATCACCCTGCAGGCCCAGGCCGATGACGTGATGGAGGCGTTCGAACGCGCGGTCCAGCGCGTGCCCGACGTGCTGGAATGCCATCTGATGACCGGCAGCGCCGACTACCTGCTGAAGATCGTGGCCCAGGACACCGACGATTTCGCCCGCATCCACCGCCAGTATCTGGCGCGCCTGCCGGGGGTGGCCAAGATGCAGTCGTCCTTCACCCTGCGGACGGTGTTCCGGACGACCGCCCTGCCTGTCTGAGGGCGCGGGCATAGACCGCCTCGATCCGGTCGATCTTGCGGTCCCAGTCGAATTCGGCCCGCGCCCTGGCGGCGCCCGCCGCGCCCATGGCCGCGGCGGCGGCGGGGTCGGCGGCCAGCCGGGCGATGGCCTGCGCCAGCCGGTCGGCAAAGCTGGCGGCGGGGGCGGGATCGACAAGGATCCCGCAGGACGCATCCAGATAGTCGGCCGGCCCGCCCCAGGCGCTGGCGATCACCGGCAGGCCTGTCGCCATCGCCTCGAGCACCACGGCACCGCCGCATTCCCACAGCGAATTCAGGATCAGCGCATGCGACTGCGCCAGAACCGCGGCGGCCTGGGCCTGGGGGACAAAGCCGTGGAACCGCACCGCCGCGCCCAGGGGGGCGGCCTGGGCCTGCAGGGCGGCGCGCGCCTCGCCATCGCCCAGGATGTCGAGTTCGGCCGGAACCCCCGCCGCGCGCGCCTGCGCCAGCGCGGCCAGCGTGACATCGACCGCCTTCCACCCCACCAGCCGGCCCAGGAACACCAGCCGGAACGGATCGCCCGGCGCGCGCGGCACCAGCGGGCAGGGCGCAAAGGTGCGGAAGTCGACGCCGTTTTCCACCAGCGTTTCCACGTTGGGATGCGCCACCGGCAGCGCCCGGCGCGTCCGGTCGTTGGCCACCAGCAGCACCGCCGCCCGCGCCTTGCCCGGGACAAGCCGGTTCGACACCGTGGCCGCCAGCCGCAGCAGCGGCGTCAGCCGGCGCGACAGGGCGGGTTCGCGCGCCTCCCACCCCCGGGGGAAGCGCATGTCGCCGTTCATCGGCCCGATCACCACCGGCACGCCGAACCCGTGGATGGCCGAGGGCGCGCGCGGGCTGACCGGCTGGGGCTGGTGGATCACCTCGACCTCGCCCGCGGCGACGCGCGCGGCGATCAGCCGGCGTGCGGCGGCATCGGTCAGCGGCCCCACGGTCAGCCCCAGCACCACATCGCGCAGCCGCCCCGGCAGCCGCCCCGCCGCCGCGACCGACACGCGATGCGCCCGGGTGTCCTGCACCCAGTCGATCCGGTCCATCAGATCGGGAAAGGTCGCGGCCAGTTCGTCGCGCACGCGGGCATGGGTGACCAGCCGCACGGCATGGCCGCGGCGGGCCAGCCCCTCGAAATACTTCAGCGGCAGGAACGCCTCGCCCCCGAACCGGGCCGAGGCATTGGGGGCGACGATCAGGATCTTCACCGCGGCCTCCGTCGGATATGACAAACCCCCGGGCACGGGGCCGCGGGGGTCATCCTTGGCGGGTTGCCCCGCCCAGCTTCGCCTTCGTCTGTCAGACGAGACCTTCGCGCTGAGCCTTCTTGCGCGCGAGCTTGCGCGCACGGCGCACGGCCTCGGCCTTTTCACGGGCCTTCTTCACCGACGGCTTCTCGAAATGCTGCTTGAGCTTCATCTCGCGGAACACGCCTTCGCGCTGAAGTTTCTTCTTCAGCGCACGAAGCGCCTGATCGACGTTGTTGTCGCGAACGCTGACCTGCATGTGGTTGTCACCACCTTCCTGGGTTAAAGTTGCACTGATCGTGCAGGCCCGCGGCCTATATCAAAGCGCACAGACCTTGTCTAGAAACAGCGGCAGGAGACGAAGATGACCGACACGACGACGGATCCGCGCGCGGCGGCGATGGAGGCGGTGCTGGCGGCCGCGCTGAACCATGTGCCCTTTGACGGCTGGTCCGAGGCCAGCCTTCGCGCCGCCATCGCCGATTCGGGCGTGGCCCCGGGGCTGGCGCGGGCACTGTTCCCGCGCGGCGGCGTCGATCTGGCGGCGGAATTCCACCGCCAGGGCGATGCGATGATGCGCGACCGGCTGGCGGGGATGGACCTGACCGCGCTGCGCTTTCGCGACCGGGTGGCGCAGGCCGTGCGCACCCGGCTCGAGGTGGTCGCCGACCGCGAGGCGGTGCGCCGCGGCGCCACCCTGTTCGCCCTGCCCCAGCACGCGGCCCAGGGCGCGCGGCTGATCTGGGGCACGGCCGATGCGATCTGGACCGCGCTGGGCGATACCGCGGTCGACCTGAACTGGTATACCAAGCGCGCCACGCTGTCGGCCGTCTATGCGGCGACCGTCCTCTACTGGCTGGGGGATGAGACGCCCGACCATCAGGCGACCTGGGATTTCCTGGACCGCCGCATCGCCGACGTGATGCGGGTCGAGGGCGCCAAGGCCAGCCTGCGCCGCAACCCGCTGGCCCGCGGCGTGATGGAAAGCCCGCTGAACCCGCTGAACCGGGTCCGCGCGCCCGGTGCCAAGGGCGCGCCCGACCCCGCCGCCGGCCTGCCCGGCCGGATCTCTGCCTGAACGATCCCTGACGAAAGGCCCCCGATGACCCTGCCCCACACGATGTGCGCCGTGGCGATCACCGCCCCCGGCGGACCCGAGGTCCTGACCCCGGTCGAGGTGCCGGTGCCGGTGCCCGCGCATGGCCAGATCCTGATCCGCCTGGCCTGGGCCGGGGTGAACCGGCCCGATGCGCTGCAGCGCGCGGGGCTTTACGCCCCGCCGCCCGAGGCCTCGCCCCTGCCGGGGCTCGAGGGGGCGGGCCACGTTGCGGCCGTGGGTCCGGGCGTCAACCGCTGGAAGGTGGGCGATGCGGTCTGCGCGCTGCTGCCGGGCGGGGGCTATGCCGAATATGCGGTGACGGCCGCGCATCACGCCCTGCCCATCCCCGACGGCATGCCCCTGCGCGAGGCCGCCTGCCTGCCGGAAACCTGCTTCACCGTCTGGTCGAACGTGGTCAGCCGCGGCGGGCTGCAGGCGGGCGAACGCTTTCTGGTGCACGGCGGGTCGTCGGGCATCGGCACCACGGCGATCCAGATCGCCGCGGCACTGGGGGCGCGGGTCTTTGCCACCGCCGGATCGGCCGCGAAATGCGACGCCTGCCTGCGGCTGGGGGCCGAACGCGCGATCAACTACCGGGACGAGGATTTCGCCGCCGTCCTGCGGGCCGAGGGCGGGGCGAACCTGATCCTGGACATGGTGGGCGGCAGCTATCTGCCGCGCAATATCCGCGCCCTGGCCGATGACGGGCGGCTGGTGCAGATCGCCTTCCTGCAGGGGTCCAAGGTCGAGCTGAACTTCTCTGAAATGATGACACGCCGCCTGACCATCACCGGCAGCACGCTGCGCCCGCAGTCCGACCTGGCCAAGGCCCGCATCGCCGAAGGTGTGGAACGCAACGTCTGGCCGATGATCGCGGCCGGCCGACTGGCCCCGGTGATGGACAGCGCCTTTGCGCTGGAAGACGCCTCGCTGGCGCATGCGCGCATGGAAAGCTCGGGCCATATCGGCAAGATCGTGCTGGAGATCGGCTGATGCCCCGCCCCGACAAGGACGACGCCGAAACCGCCCAGGGCCCGGGGCCGCTGGACCTGCTGTATCAGGACGCGGTCCGCGACAGCTATGAGACGTTCCGCGATCACATGGTCCGCGCCATGCTGTTCCCGCGCAAGGGCGCGCTGCGCCGCTGGGCACTGGCCCAGGCGCTGCAGCCCGCCCCCGCGCCGGGGCTTTATGCCGAATTCGGCGTCTGGCGCGGCAACGGGGTGAACCTGTTCGCCCGCGAACTGGCGCCGCACGGGCTGCGGATCTGGGGCTTCGACAGTTTCGAGGGGCTCGAGGAAGACTGGACCGGCCAGCGCCGCGGGCGCGAGAAGGGCGGCTTCAGCCTGCAGGGCGAACTGCCCGCGGTCGAGGCCAATGTCGATCTGGTCAAGGGCTGGGTGCAGGACACGGTGCCCGGCTGGCTGGCCGACCATGCGGGCCAGCCGGTGCGCTTTGCCCATCTGGACCTGGACACCTATACGCCCACGGCCTTTGTCCTGCGCGCGATCGAGCCGCGGCTGGTGCCGGGCAGCGTGCTGCTGTTCGACGAACTTTACGGCTATCCCGGCTGGCGGCTGCACGAATACCGCGCCCTGACCGAGGTGCTGGACCCCGCGCGCTGCAGCTTCATCGCCTTTTCCGACCAGGCCGTTGCGATCAGGATCGACCGATGACCCGATGGACCGACCTTGCCCGCCCGGGCGGCGCGGGCTGCGCCAGCCAGGATTTCTGGCTGATCCCCTTTGACCGCCCGGGCGAGGACATCCACGATCGGATCGAGGAGGCCGTGCGCGACGGCATCGAACAGCCCGCCCCGCCGGGCGATCTGCCGGCGGGGGAACCGCAGGGCCAGCTGCTGCACCACGGCCCCGCGGCGGGCGGGTTGGCCATTGCGGTGGCGGTCGAGGCCACGGGTCGCAGCGTCGCAGGCTACTGGCCGCGGCTCGCGGGCGGGCCGGCAGTGGCGGTCGTGGTGGAAAGCCTGGCACTGGCGCCGTCGCGGCTCGAGGCGATGGTGCAGGCCCGCCTGCCTGCGCAGGGCGACCTGCGGCTGATCTGGTTCGATCAGGACTTTCCCGTGTCGCGCGGGCTTCATGCCGCGGGCGGGGTGACGGCGGTGGCCCCAGTGGCGATCGCCCATGTCGCGGCGATCGATCCGGGCGATCCGGCGGTGCTGCGGCCGGGCGATCCGGGGCATGCCGAACGCGCCGCGGCCGACCCCGCCGCGCTGCGGCCCGACGGCACGATCCTGGTGCCGGTGCGGGGGACGGTCGCCCTGATCCACCGCCCGGACGAGGCGCCCCATGCCTGGGAGTTGCGCGGGCCCGTGCGTGCCATCGCCCCCCTGCCCCGGCCGCTGATCGGCCAGCCCGCAACCCGCGTGACGGTCGAGGTGGCGCGCCCCCCGACCGGCGCGCCCCTGGTGCTGGACGTGGTGCTGACGGCGGCCGTCTGGGGCGATGCCCCCTGGCCCGAACCGGGCCAGGACCTGCAGGCGGTGGTGCTGCTGCAGGCCAGCCCCGCCTAGCGCACGGCAGGCAACAGCGCGTCGGGCATCCGGCAGTCGCGCGCCACGTCGGGGCCGCAGGGGCGCGGGTCCAGGTCGCGGGTCAGGCAGATACGCACCTCCTCTATCATGCCGGCCTCGCAGGTCACGGTCACGCCCGTGGCCTGCATGTCGGGGTTCGCCTCGAGAAACGCCTCCTCGATCACCCGGGCGGGCAGGGTCAGGTCGCGGTCCACCCGGGTCAGCACGGGCGGGATCGTCACGGACTGATAGGCCCGGCGCGACAGGTCGAAATAGCCCTGCGCGGTCAGGCCGGAACAGCGGCCGTGCTTCTGCCACTGATGCCAGGCCAGGCCCGGCGATCCCATGATGTCGGCCATGGCCGCGGTCTGGGCGCGGCCGGGGTCGGCCGCGCCGGTGCGGCACCAACTGGGCCAGCCCACCTCATCCTGGGGCCACAGCCCGTGCAGGGTGAAGCTGTAGTCATGCCGCGGGTGGCACTGATCGGCACCGCGGGCATCGCCCTCGCGCAGGCACCAGCCCGACGACCAGCTGAGCGCCATGACGTAGTAGTCGAAGTCGCCCGCGCGTTCGCCCTCGGCCGCGGCGGGGCCCGCCGCCAGACCCGCCGCCAGCACCGCCGCCAGCACCAGGGCCAGGGCCGCCCGGACCGTCCTTGGCTGCATTTTCTCTTTCCCTTTGTCGCCTGCGGGATTATATCCCGCCCTGACTTCCCAGAAATCAAGGTCGCGCGGCCCCGGGAAGCCAGGGCCGCAGCCGGTTTCCCCGGCCGATGAAAGACGTGTAGAGGAGAGCCCGCGATGAACAAGCCCCTGATGGCGCGCGCCACGGCCGTATGGCTGGTCGAGAACACCACGCTGACCTTCAAGCAGATCGCCGACTTCTGCGGGATGCATGAGCTTGAGGTGCAGGGCATCGCCGACGGCGACGTGGCCGCCGGCGTCAAGGGCTTTGATCCCGTGGCCAACAGCCAGCTGGACCCGATCGAGATCGAGCGCGGCCAGAAGGACCCGCTGTATCGTCTGCGGCTGAAGCACAACCCCGCCGCCGTGGGCGAGGAAAAGCGTCGCGGCCCCCGCTACACCCCGCTGTCCAAGCGCCAGGATCGGCCCGCCGCGATCCTGTGGCTGGTCAAGTTCCATCCCGAACTGTCCGACGGCCAGATCGGCAAGCTGGTGGGCACGACCAAGCCCACGATCCAGTCGATCCGCGACCGGACGCACTGGAACATCGCCAATATCGCGCCGGTCGATCCGGTGGCGCTGGGCCTGTGCCGCCAGACCGAGCTCGACGCCGCGGTGCAGCAGGCGGTCAAGCGCAAGGCGGCCGAAGGTGCGGTGATGTCCGACGACGAACGGCGCAAGCTGGTCAGCACGGAACAGAGCCTGGGCATGGCGCCCGAGCCGCGGCTGCCCGGCGCGCTGGCGGGGGTCGAGGCCTTCGGCACCCCGGAACGCGAGGAAAGCCCGCGCGACTTTTCCGATGCCGACAGCTTCTTCAACCTGCCGCATGGCGAGGATGAGGACGAGGACGAAGACGACCGTCCCTGATCCGACCCGGCGCCCCCGCCCCCGGGGGGCGCCCTATCCGGCCGGCCGGGGCGGCGGTCGGGTTTCGTCCTTCAGCAGCGCGATCAGCGCCCCCGCCGTGGCCGCCACCCCCACCAGCACCAGCGCGGGCGGCGCGGGGCGGCCCAGCGCGATTTCCCACAGCGCCACCCAGCCCGGCACCAGATAGGTATAGGCCATCACCTTGGCCGAGGGCAGCCGCAGCGTGGCGTATTGCAGCAGGACGAAGCTGGCCGCGCTGGCCACCACCGCCAGATAGACCATCGCGATCCAGACGATGGCCGGCAGGTCGGCCCAGGGGGTGGCCGCGATCTGGCCCGCGCCATAGACCGCCAGGATCGCCAGCCCCGCCACCAGCATGCCCAGGGTGAACACCACGGGCCGTTCGCCCCGGTTCAGCCGCGCCACCAGCGGCGTATAGGCGGCATGGGCCACGCAGCCCAGGAAATAGACCGCCTCGCCCGGCCCGATGCGCAGCGCCAGCGCCGCCGCCGGATCGCCGCGAAAGATCACCCAGGCCGCCCCCGCCGCCCCCAGCGCCAGCGCCAGCCCCATCCGCGCCGTGGTGCGCTGGCGCAGGAACAGCCAGCCGAAGCCCGCCGACATCGCCGGCGTCAGCGTGAAGACGGCCGCGGCGGCCACCGGATCGGCGGTCTTCAGCCCCTCGAACATCAGCACGAAGTAGATGGTGAACAGCCCGCCCAGCAGCAGATAGCGCCAGGGCGCGGCCAGCGCCCGCCGCGGGATCCCGCCGGTGGCCAGCGCCACCCCCGCCAGAACCCCGATCGCGATGGCAAAGCGCGCGGCGTTCAGCGCCGCGGGCCCGATCAGCGGCGCGGCCATTGCGCCCAGGCTGAACGACCCCGCCACGCAGCTTGAAAAGGTCAGCATGGCCAGATGGCCGCGCCGGGCCGGTGTCACGACCAGTCCCGCGCGGCCGCCTTGATATGGGCCAGGAAGGCCTGCACCTTGGGCGTGCGGTGCAGGTCGACATGGGTGACCAGCCACAGCGGCGCCTCCCATTCCGGCTGGGGCGGCATGATGGCGACCAGATCGGGGTTCCGTTCGGCCTCATGCACGGACAGAAAGCCGATGCCCGCGCCCGCGCGCACCGCATCCTCCATCGCCACGCTGTCCGAGGTGACGTAGCTGAACGCCTCGGGCGCCACGCGCGCACGCAGCCAGCGGTGGAAGGGCGCGCGCGTCACGTCGCCGTCGACCCCGACGAAGTGATGGCCGGCAAAATCCTCGGGCCCCGCGGGCAGGCCGTGGGCGGCCACATAGGCGCGCGTGGCATAAAGCCCCGGCCGCAACCGGCTGAGCGGCTGGACCACGTTGTCGGGCTCTTCGGGCGTGGCGCCGGCGCGGATCGCCACATGCGCCTCGCCATATTCCAGGCGGAACAGGCGGGTGTCGGTCAGATAGCGGATGGTCACGCCCGGATGTTCGGCCTGAAAGGCCAGGAAGACCGGCGTCAGCAGCGCACTGATCCCCGCGATCGAGGTCACGACCAGTTCGCCCGACACTGCGTCGCCCTGGCCGCGCAGCCGGCTGGCCAGCTGATTGAACTGATCCTCGGTCGCCTGGGCCACGGCCAGCAGGTCGCGCCCGGCCTCGGTCGGCGTATAGCCGCGGGCGTGGCGCTGGAACAGCCGCGTGCCCAGCCGCTTTTCCAGCGCGTCGATGTGGCGGATGACGGTGGCGTGGTGGACGCCCAGCACCTCGGCCGCGCCCGACACGGTGCCCAGCCGGGCCACATGATAGGCGGTGCGCACCTCGTCCCAGTTCTCGAAACCCATGCTGCCCCCGGCCGGTGCGCTGAACTGCGCCCAAGCTAACCGCGGGGCCGTCGCTGTCCAGCCCCGTCGGCCGCCCCGCCGCAGGCAGGCTTGACTCGCGCCCCCGCGCCGCATATCTGGCACGAAATCCCCGGAGGCTTGCGCTTCCGGTCCCATCGCTTTTGCGGGGATCGCCATCCGTCAGCGCGTTGCGCCCACGGGTGCCATACCCGTATGCGCCGGGTCTTCGCCGCCGGACCCCATGGCCGGCACAACCGCATGGCCGCAAGGAGGGCCCCATGTTCGAGAACCTGTCCGAACGCCTTGGCGGCGTCTTCGACCGGCTGACCAAGCAGGGCGCCCTGTCCGAGGCCGATGTCGTGGCCGCCCTGCGCGAGGTGCGCACCGCCCTGCTCGAGGCCGACGTCAGCCTGCCCGTGGCGCGCGACTTCATCCGCCGGGTGCAGGACCGCGCCACCGGTGCCGCGGTGACGAAATCGGTCACGCCCGGGCAGATGGTGGTCAAGTTCGTCCATGACGAACTGGTGCGCGTGCTGCAGGGCGAAGGCCCGGTCGATGCGCTGAAGATCGACAACCCGCCCGCCACCATCCTGATGGTGGGCCTGCAGGGGTCGGGCAAGACCACGACCACCGCCAAGCTGGCCAAGCGGCTGAAGGAGCGCAACGGCAAGCGCGTGCTGATGGCCAGCCTGGACACCAACCGCCCCGCCGCGATGGAGCAGCTGGCGATCCTGGGCACCCAGATCGGGGTGGACACGCTGCCCATCGTCAAGGGCGAGACGGCGGTGCAGATCGCCCGCCGGGCAAAGACCCAGGCCGCGATGGGCGGTTATGACGTGCTGTTTCTGGATACCGCGGGCCGTCTGCACATCGACGAGGTGCTGATGGACGAGGTCCAGGCCGTCCGCGACCTGGCCCAGCCGCGCGAGACGCTGCTGGTCGTCGACGGTCTGACCGGCCAGGACGCGGTGAACGTCGCGCGCGAATTCGACGGCAAGGTCGGCATCACCGGCGTGGTGCTGACGCGGATGGACGGCGACGGCCGCGGCGGCGCGGCGCTGTCGATGCGCGCGGTCACCGGCAAGCCCATCCGCTTCGTCGGCCTGGGCGAAAAGATGGACGCGCTGGACACTTTCGATGCCGAACGGGTGGCCGGCCGCATCCTGGGCATGGGCGACATCGTGGCCCTGGTCCAGAAGGCGCAGGAAACGTTCGAGGCCGAACAGGCCGAACGGATGGCCCGCCGCTTTGCCAAGGGTCTGTTCAACATGAACGACCTGAAGATGCAGCTGGACCAGATGCTGAAGATGGGCGGGATGCAGGGCCTGATGGGCATGCTGCCCGGCATGGGCAAGATGCAGAAGGCCGCGGCCGAGGCCGGCATCGACGACCGCATGCTGCGCCGCCAGATCGCGCTGATCAACTCGATGACCAAGAAGGAACGCGCGAACCCCGACCTGCTGCAGGCCAGCCGCAAGAAGCGCATCGCCGCGGGCGCCGGGCTGGACGTTGCCGATCTGAACCGGCTGCTGAAGCAGCACCGCCAGATGGCCGACATGATGAAGCGGATGGGCAAGGGCGGCGCGATGAAGCAGGCGCTGCGGTCGATGATGGGCAAGGGCGGCCTGCCCGACCCGTCCAAGATGACGCCCGAACAGCTGCAGGAAGCCGCCCGCGGCATGCAGCAGGGCCTGGGCGGAATGCCGCAGCCGGGAATGCCGCGCGGCATGACGCTGCCCGCCGGCCTGTCGGGGCTGATGAAGAAGAAATGACCCGCGGCCACGAAATTTCTGCGAAATTTCTGGCGCGCCCGGATCGTCCGGGTGCGGCCGATCTTTCGCAGAAAGATCGGGGGACGGCATGATCCGGATCGAGGGCGCACCGGAACTGGTCACCGACCGGCTGCACCTGCGGCTGCCGCGGACCGGGGATTTCGACACCTGTGCCGCCTGCCTAGGGTCGGACCGGGCTCGGTTCATCGGCGGGCCGGCCGGGCGCGACGTGGCCTGGCGCAGCTTCTGCCATCTGACGGGGCACTGGGTCCATCGCGGCTATGGCATGTTCGTCTTTGCCGACCGAGCGACCGGGGCGCCGCTGGGCATGTGCGGCCCCTGGTTCCCCGAGGGCTGGCCCGAGCGCGAGATCGGCTGGACCGTCTGGGACCCCGCCGCCGAGGGCCGGGGCCTGGCCTTCGAGGCGGCAACGGCCGCCCGCGCCTTTGCCTATGCAACGCTGGGCTGGACCACCGCGATCAGCCTGATCGCCGAGGGCAATGCACGGTCCGAGGCGCTGGCCCGCCGGATGGGCTGCGTGCCTGACGTCCAGTTCACCCATGCCATCTTTGGCGCCAGCACGATCTGGCGCCATCCGGGCCCGGAGGGTCGCGCATGACCCGCACCGACGCCCCGCACCGGGAGGAGACCAAGATGACCGACCTCACCCCGCCGTCCGGCAGGGACTCGGCCGAGGCCGAACGCGCCGACCGGCTGCTGCGCGACCACCGCTCGTCCATCGACCGGCTGGATGCGATCCTGGTCTATACGCTGGCCGAACGGTTCAAGCACACCCAGGAGGTGGGCCGGCTGAAGGCGCAGCACGGCCTGCCCGCCAGCGACCCCGCGCGTGAGGCGCGCCAGATCGCCCGGCTGGAACGGCTGGCCGAAGAGGCCCATCTGGACCCCGAATTCGCCAAGAAATTCCTGACCTTCATCATCTCGGAAGTGATCCGTCACCATGAGAGGCTGAAGGGCTGACCCGACCTCGCCGCGCGCCCCGCGCGGCACTGCCATCCAAAGGAGAACCACCATGGCAATGAAAATCCGTCTGGCCCGCGGCGGCTCGAAAAAGCGCCCGCACTACGCCATCGTCGCGTCCGACAGCCGCATGCCGCGCGACGGCCGATTCATCGAGAAGCTGGGCACCTATGACCCGCTGCTGGCCAAGGACAACGAAAATCGCATCCGCATGAACCTGGAACGTGTGCAATACTGGCTGGGCCAGGGCGCGCAGCCGACCGACCGCGTGGCCCGCTTCCTGGAAGCCGCCGGCGTGCTGGCCAAGACCGAGCGCCTGAACCCCAAGCGCGCCGTCCCGGGCAAGCAGATGGCCGAACGCGCCAAGAAGAAGGCCGCCCGCGCCGAGGCCGCCGCGGCCGAGTGACACCGCCGGACGGGCGGGGGCCCCCGGCGGGCCGCCCGCCCCCGCGAACACCAAGGGGTGGGGCATGGCGACGGACGATCTGGTCTGCGTGGGCGCCATCGCCGGGTCCTTCGGGGTCCGGGGCGAGGTGCGGCTGAAATCCTTCTGCGCCGACCCCGAGGCGATCGCCGCCTACGGGCCCGTCGTCACGGCCGACGGCCGCCGGTTCGAGCTGCGGCTGACGCGGCCCGTGGCCGGGGGCCTGGGCGCGCATCTGTCGGGCATCACCACGCGCGAGGCGGCCGAGGCGCTGAAGGGCACCCAGCTCTTCGTGCCGCGCGACCGCCTGCCCGCGCCAGCCGATGACGAATTCTATCACGCCGACCTGATCGGCCTGACCGTGCAGGACCCGGGTGGCGCCGTGCTGGGCCGGGTGATGGCCGTGCACAACCACGGCGCGGGCGACCTGCTGGAAATCGCCGCGCCCGGACGCAAGGCGCCGTTGCTGGTGCCCTTTACCCGCGCGCTGGTGCCCACGGTCGACCTGGCCGCCGGGCGCATCGTGGCCGACCTGCCCGAGGGGCTGGAATGACGCCCGCCGCCCCGCGCCCGCGCCCCCCGGGGGCGGGCTGATGGACCGGCGCGGCCTGTTTGCGGGCGCGGGGCTGCTATATCTGGGCCCGCTGCTGGCCGGGATGTCGGGCGCCCCCCCGGCGCAGATGCCGGTCTTTGTCGCGCTGTTCCTGATGTGGCTGGCGCTGCTGAACCCCGGGGCCTGGCCCGCCACGGTGGAGGCCTGGCTGTCGCCCGGGGGGCTGGCCGGCGTGGCGCTGCGCGCGGCGGTGCAGCTGGCGCTGGTCGGGCTGTGCTTTGCCGTGGGCCGGGGCCTGGCCGCGGTGCTGGGCGCGCGCATGGCCCTGCCCGGGGCGCTGCCGCTGGCGATCAGCGCGCTGGGCATCGGGTTGGGCCGGCTGGCCTGGAACCCCGACCGCGCCGCCGGGATGGACCGCTTCCTGGACGACGCGCTGGCCCGGATCGCGGCCCTGTCGCGTCCCGAACCCGACCGGTCGGACTGGCCTGCCCTGCTGGCCCCAGTGCTGAACCTGCCCGACACCACCCCCGATGCCGAGGCGCGCGCCGCCGTGGCCCAGGCCATGCGCCCGGTTGCCGGGCCGGGCCTTGTGCGCGACCTGGCGCGGCGGCTGTCGATGGCGCCGGGCCGCCACCGCGCCGCGCGCCGCGGGCTGATCCTGTGGGCGACCGACCCCGCCGTGGCCGAGGCCTATCTGGGCTGCGGCATCCAGACCGAGGCGATCCGCCCGGCCGAGGGCGAGGCCGACCTGCTGGAACTGCACGCCAGCCGCACGCTGGCGCTGCTGTCGATCCTGCCCGAGGCGTGCGAGGACTGCCCCTCGGTCGCCTATCTGCGCGAACTGTCCGTCGACGTGGCCGACCCGGCCGCCACCGCCGTGCTGCGCCGCCTGGCCGCGCGCACGGCCGAACTGGCCCCGCAGGACCCGGACTGACCGCGACGGCCGCGCCAAGGCGCTTTTCTCTGCCCCGCCGCGCCGCTATGGGAACCCCATGACCGACACGCCCGAAAAACCCCGGTCCCACGGCCGGCTGCGCATCACCCCCAGCCTGACCCCGCGCGCCCTGATGGAGGGGCCGCCCGACCTGGCCCGCGCCTGGCGCGCCCGCGTCCTCACCCTGTTCCCCGAGGCGTTTCCGGGCACGCTGGGCCTCAGCCTGACGGGCAAGGCGCTGGACCTGGGGCTCTGGGCGCTGGACGTGATCGGCCTGCGCGACTTCGGCGAAGGCCGCCACCGCACCGTCGACGACACGCCCGCGGGCGGCGGCGCCGGCATGGTGCTGCGCGCCGACGTGCTGGACCGCGCGCTGCAGGCCGCCCGGCCCGGCACGCCGGCCGACCGCCGGCTGTGGCCGCTGGTCTACCTGTCGCCCCGCGGCCGCCCCTTCGACCAGGCCACTGCGCGCGCCTGGGCGGCCGGCGCCGGCGTCACCCTGCTCTGCGGCCGGTTCGAGGGCGTCGACCAGCGCGTGCTGGACCACTGGGAGATCGAGGAGGTCAGCCTGGGCGACTTCGTCCTGACCGGGGGCGAAATCGCGGCCCAGGCGATGCTGGACGCCACCGTCCGCCTGATCCCCGGCGTTCTGGGCAATGCCGCCTCGACCGAGGAGGAAAGCTTCGCCCAGGGCCTGCTGGAACATCCCCAGTATACCCGCCCCGCCGTCTGGCAGGGCCGCCCGATCCCCGAGGTGCTGACCTCGGGCAACCATGCCGCCATCGCGCGCTGGCGCCATGACCAGGCCCTGGCCCTGACCCGCGCCCGCCGCCCCGATCTCTGGGCCCGCCTGCAGGCGCGCATCCCGCCCGAGACTTGACCCCGCCCCCCGGCGCGGGTAATGCGCAGCGGTTCGGGGCCGGAATCGGCCCGCCGGACCCGTTCCCTGTTGGCCCGCGCCCCCTTCGACGCGGACAGGCCACCGGGGCGCGGCCTGAACAAGCCGGCCCGATTCTCTGGCGGGCTCGTCCATCGGACGGGGACCCGGGCGAAGACCAGAGCTCTCGGCAGGCCCCACACCGCGGACCAACCGCGCCACGGAAAGGACAGCGCATGAACCTGATTGCGCAGATCGAGGCGGAACAGATCGCCGCCCTGAACAAGACGATCCCCGACTTCAAGCCCGGCGACACCGTGCGCGTGGGCTACAAGGTCAAGGAAGGCAACCGCTCGCGCGTGCAGGCCTACGAAGGCGTCTGCATCAGCCGCCGCGGCGGCGCCACCCTGGCCGCCAGCTTCACCGTGCGCAAGATCAGCTTCGGCGAGGGCGTCGAACGGGTCTTCCCGCTCTACTCGACCAACATCGAGACGATCAAGGTCGTCCGCCGCGGCCGCGTCCGCCGGGCGAAACTCTACTACCTGCGGTCGCGCCGCGGCAAATCCGCCCGGATCGCCGAAGTCACGAACTACAAGGCCAAGGGCGAGTGAGGGCAGCACGATGAAAAAGGGCATCCACCCCGAATACCACACGATCTCGGTCAAGATGACCGACGGGACCGTGTTCGAGACGCGCACCACCTGGGGCAAGGCGGGCGACACGATGGCGCTGGACATCGACCCCAAGTCGCACCCCGCCTGGACCGGCGGCTCGGCCCGCCTGATGGACACCGGCGGCCGCGTGTCGAAGTTCAAGAACAAGTACGCAGGCCTGGGCTTCTGACCCAGCCGCTTGCGGCCCGGATCCGGGCCGCAAGCGGCTG
>JACXUX010000475.1 GCA_014763725.1 Rhodobacterales bacterium | reverse complement strand
GCAGGGCGGGGGCGGGCATGGCGGGCAGGTCCGACAGCATGGTCATGAAGCGGCGGTCGATCCGGTCCTTCCACCGCCACAGCCAGCCGCCCGACAGCCGCAGGCCCAGCTTGTCGGCCACGGCCCCCTTGCCGCCGGTCGAGATCAGCTTCAGGTAATCGCGCTGCGGCAGATAGCGCCGCATGACGCCCGGCGCGCCCGCCGCCACACACAGGTTGTGGTGCAGGACCGGCGCCTGGCGCACGGCAAAGACCCCCGCCTTTGGCCGCGGCGCATGGGTCATGGCGGCGCAGTCCCCCGCGGCAAAGATCGCCGGGTCCGAGGTCTGCAGCGTCGGCCCCACGGCCAGGAATCCGTCCACCAGCGCCAGCCCGGTGTCGGCCAGCCAGGCCTGCGGCCGCGCCCCGGCCACGCCCAGGGTAAAGTCGGACGCCAGCACCCGGCCATCGGCCAGATGCACCGCGTCGGCCGTGACCCGCGCGGGCTCGACCCCCGTCAGGATGGTCACGCCCAGCGCCCCTGCGCGCGCCAGCAGCGCCCGGCGCGCCCCCGCGCCGATGCCGGGCAGCGGGCTTGCCGCGCGTTCGACCACCGTCACCTGCGGGCGCGCCCCGGCCGCGGCCAGCCGGTGGGCCGAGGCCAGCGCCAGCTCCACCCCGCCCACGCCGCCGCCGATCACCACCACTCGCGGCGCGGCCAGCCCGCGGGCGACGAACTCCGCCCAGCGGTCGGCATAATCGCCAAGCGGCTTGGCCGGCACGGCATGGTCGGCAAAGCCCGGCAGCGCCGGCAGGTCCGAGGCGATGCCGATGTCGACCGAGGCCACGTCATAGGCCACCGGCGCGCGGCCGGTCACCTGCACCCGGCCCGCCGCGCGGTCGAGGCCCGTGACCCGCCCCAGGATCAGCCGCGCCCCCGCTGCCCGCGCCAGCGGCACCAGGTCGATCATCATCTGATCGCGGGCATAGTGGCCGGCGACATGGCCGGGCAGCATGCCGGTATAGGGCGCCACGGGGCCGGGGTTGATCACCGTCAGCCGCGCGCCGGGCAGCGGGTCCATCGCCCAGGCGCGCAGCACCAGCGCATGCGCATGACCGCCGCCGATCAGCACGATGTCGCGGGTCAGGGGCAGGGGCGCAGGGTGCATCGGGCTCTCCGGTCGGGTGCGGTGGGAACCCTAACGCGACGGGGCGGTCGGCGCCATGGGCCGGGTGCGCCCGCCGGATGCGGCACCGGGTTGCAG
>JACXUX010000149.1 GCA_014763725.1 Rhodobacterales bacterium | reverse complement strand
CGCGCGGTGGGCGGTGCCGCCCCGGCCCCGCAGGTCAGCGCCGCCGCGCGGACGCGGGTGGCCGCGATCCTGCTGGTCACGCTGATGCTGTGGATGACCGGCAGCCTGCATGGCATCAGCTCGGCCTGGATCGGGTTGATCACCGCCTCGGTCCTGCTGCTGCCGGGGGTGGGGGTGGTGTCGCAGCCGGCCTTCCGCCAGTCGGTCGACTTCGGGATGCTGCTGTTCGTGGCGGGCGCGCTGGCGCTGGGGGCGGTGGTCAATGCCTCGGGCCTGGGGGCGATGCTGGGCGGCGTTCTGGAGCGTGCGCTGCCCCTGGCCCCGGGGGCGGCGGCGGTCAACTTCCTGTCGCTGTCCTTCATGTCGGCGGTGACAGGGCTGTTCACCACGGTGCCCGGGGTGCCCGCAGTGCTGACGCCCATGGCGCCGGAACTGGCGGCGCAGACCGGGTTCGACCTGCGCGCCGTGCTGATGACGCAGGTCGTGGGCTTTTCCACCGTGGTCTTTCCCTATCAGGTGGGGCTGCTGGTGGTGGCGATGCAGATGTCGGGCGAACGGCTGGGCCATCTGGTGCGCGTCAGCCTGCCGCTGGCGGGGATCACGCTGTTCGCGCTGATGCCGCTGGATTTCCTGTGGTGGCGGCTGCTGGGCTGGATCTAGGCCGGCGTTGCCGGGCGGCGGCGTCTGCACTACACCCCGGGGCGTGACCGGCCACCAACGGGGGACAGGGCATGACACAGGCGACGGACCTGCGGCCGCTGGGCCGCACGGGGCTGACGGTGACGGCGCTGGGCATGGGCACGGCGCCGCTGGGCGGGCAATTCACCCCGGTCCCCGAGGCCCAGGCGCGCGAGGTGCTGGACGCTGCCTGGCAGGCCGGGCTGCGCTATTTCGACACCGCGCCGATGTATGGCCTGGGCCGCTGCGAACGGCTGCTGGGCGATGCGCTGCGCGGCCGGTCGGGGCATGTGCTGTCGACCAAGGTGGGGCGGCTGATGGTGGCGCCGCGCGCGGGCCTGACCCTGCCGCCCGAGGCGCCGAAGAACCCGCTGGACCCCGGCTGGCTGGACGGCCTGCCGTTCCGGGAACTGTTCGACTACAGCTATGACGGCGTGATGCGCAGCTTCGAGGACAGCCGCCAGCGCATGGGGCTGACCGCGATCGACCTGCTGTTCGTGCATGACATCGGCCGGCTGACGCATGGTGAACGGCACGACCATCACTGGACGGCGCTGACCCGCGGCGGCGGGTTCCGCGCGCTCGAGGAACTGCGCGCGAACGGCGACATCCGCGGCTTTGGCCTGGGCGTGAACGAGACGCAGCCGATCACCGAGGCGATGGCCGAGACGCAGCTGGACGTCTGCCTGCTGGCGGGCCGCTATTCTCTGATCGACCGCGCGGCGGCGGGCGGCTTTCTGGACGCCATGGCACAGGCCGGGGTGGGCATGGTGCTGGGCGGGGTGTTCAACTCGGGCATCCTGGCCGCGCCGCGGGGGGCGCCGGCGACCTTTGACTATGCCGCGGCGCCGGCGGACATCGTGGCGCTGGTCGACCGGGTGCGCGGTGTGTGCGACGATCACGGCCTGCCGCTGGCCGCGGCGGCGGTGCAGTTCCCGCTGCGCCATCCGGCGGTGTCCTGCCTGGCGCTGGGCCCGCGCAGCCGCGACCAGCTGGCGCAATGCCTGGACTGGTTCGCCCATCCCATCCCGCCCGCGCTGTGGGACGATGTCGACAGCGTGTTGGCCGCGGCGGGGCGCGCGGTCTGAACCCTGCGCCCCGATGGGCGCGGACGACATGCGGGATGTCGACAATCCGCGTGCAGCGCAGCCGATCTGCGCTATACCCGGCCTGTCGCGGGGGCACGCCCCGCGCATCCGGTACGGCCGCCCCCTGCCGGGGCACTGACAGGCAAAGGACGCAGCATGACGAACCCGCTGAAGTCGCGGCTTCGGGCCCCGGGGATGATCCCCGCGGCCTGGGTCGAACTGGCCAATCCCGACGTGGCCGAGATCCTGGTCCGCCACGGCTGGGACGTGATCGTGATCGACGGCGAACACGGGGTGGGCGACATCGAGGACTGGGTCACCTGTGCCCGCGCGGTCGAGGCCGCGGGCGGCCAGGTCATCCTGCGCCTGCCCGAGGGGTCGGATGCCCTGATCAAGCGCACGCTGGACCGCGGTTTCCGGTCGTTCGTCGTGCCCATGGTCAACACCCGCGCCCAGGCCGAACGGGTGGTGTCGGCCTTTCTCTACCCCGGGCGGGGGCATCGCGGCTATGCCGCGCCCATCGTGCGCGGCTCGGGCTGGGGCACGCGGCCCGGCTATGCCCGGGACCTGGCGCATGACGAGGTGGTGATCATGCTGCAATGCGAGCATGTCGAGGCGGTGGCGAACCTGGACGCCATCCTGCAGGTGCCGGGGATCGACGCGATCTTCCTGGGGCCGAACGATCTGGCGGCCTCGGCCGGGCATCTGGAGCGGATGGAACATCCCGAGGTGCAGGCCCTGCTGGCGCAGATCGAGACGACCTGCGCCCGCCACGGCATGCCGCTGGCCACCGTGCGCGGCGCGGGGCGCGACTGGGCCGATCTGGACCGGCTGGGCTATCGGCTGGTGGCGGGGGTCAACGAGGTGTCGCTGCTGGCCGAGGCGGCGCTGCGCGCCCGTGCCGAACTGCCCGGGCAGACGGCCGGGGATGCGCCCGGCCGCTACTGACCCCGCGCGGGATCAGCGGTATGTCTCGATGAAGGCGTCGATGTCCAGCGCGCGGATGTCGGGCAGCGCCGCCTTCAGCCGGGAATGATCCCGGTCCCACCAGGCGATCTGCTGCAGCGCCTCGGCCTGGGCCGGGGCAAAGCGCCAGCGGATGCGCCGCGCCGGCACGCCGCCCACGATTTCATAGGGCGCCACGTCCTTGGACACCACGGCGCCCGCGCCCACCACGCCGCCGGTGCCGATGGTCACGCCGGGCAGGATCGTCACGCCATGGCCGATCCAGACATCGTGGCCGATGGTCACCCAGTGATCCCGGCGCCAGCGGAAGAAGTCGGCGTCGTCCGGACCCAGGCCATATTGTTCGGCGCGATAGGTGAAATGGTGCTGCGCCGCGCGCCAGGTGGCGTGGTTGCCGGGGTTGATCCGCGCGCCCTCGGCGATCGAGCAGAACTTGCCGATCGTCGACCAGATCACGTTGCCGCCCTTGACGATGTAGGAATAGTCGCCGAAGGCCACCTCGCGCATCGTGACCCGGGCATGGATCTCGGTCCATTTGCCCAGGGTGCAGTCGACCACCACGGCGCTGGGGTGGATCGTGGGTGTTTCGGTCAGCGTCTTCATCTTGCGCCCTCCCATTTGCCGATGAACCGGCTGCGGATGCGGGCCGAAAGGGCGTCGATCACATGGACCATGGCGATGATCAGGAAGATGATCGACCAGGCCTCGTCCCAGCGGTAAGCGCCGATGCGGTCCGACAGCAGAAAGCCGATGCCGCCCGCGCCCACCATGCCCAGGATCGTTCCCGAACGGACATTCGATTCAAAGTTGGACAGCGTGACCGACAGCAGCACTGGCCAGACCTGCGGCATCAGCCCGATGCCGTTGGCCTGCGCCCGGCTGCCCCCGGCGGACACCACGCCCTCGACCGGGCGGTTCGAGGTGTTCCCGATCGCCTCGGCATACAGCCTGGCCAGAACGCCCACCTCGCCCACGGCGATGGCCAGCACGCCGGGCAGCGGGCCCAGGCCAGAGGCGCGGATGAACACCAGCGCCAGGATCAGCGTTTCCAGCGCGCGGATCACGTCGAACCCGCGCCGCACGCCGAACCGCAGGAAGGGGATGCAGTTGATGTTCTTTGCCCCCAGAAAGGACAGCGGGAACGCGACCACCGCCCCAGGCAGCGTGCCCAGGAAGGCCATCGACAGCGTTTCGCCCAGGCCGCGGGCGATGTCGGCGATCTCGGCCGGGTCGGTCCAGATCCGGGGCGGGAACATGAAGCCCAGCACCCGGCCCAGCCGGCCCAGCCCGTTCCAGATGCGTTCGGGCGAAAAGCCGAAGTCATACAGGCACCAAGCCACCAGCAGCACGAAGCCGGTCCAGATCACGGCGCGGCGCAGGCGCACCTCGGGCGGGGCGCGGAAGGCGCGGGGACAGGCGGTCCGGTAGCGGGCGATGTCGGGGGTCTGGGCGGTCATGCGGGTTTCCCGAGGCCAAGGATGCGGTGGCGCAGCCGTTCCGACAGCCAGTCGATGGCCATCACGGTGACGAAGATGATCATGAACAGCGCCGACAGGTCGGTGTATTCCTGCAGGCTGATGGCGGTGCGCAGCTCCTGCCCCAGGCCGCCCGCGCCGACATAGCCGATGATCGAGGACGACCGGACGTTGATCTCGAACCGCAGCAGCGTGTAGCTCAGGACGTTCGGGATCACCTGCGGCAGCGCGCCCCAGCGCATCTGGTCGGCCCAGCTGCCGCCCGCGGCCTTGACGCCCTCGACCGGGCGCATGTCGATGTTCTCGTTCGCCTCGGAATACAGCTTGCCCAGCGCGCCGGTGGAATGCAGCGCGATGGCCAGAACGCCGGCCAGCGGACCCACGCCGAAGCAGAAGGCGAAGATCAGCGCGAACACCAGTTCGGGAACCGTGCGCGAAATTTCCAGCGCGCGCCGGGTGACCCACAGGATCCAGGGCGCGGGCGACAGGTTGCGCGAGGCCGGGAAGGACAGCAAGAGCCCCCCCACCACGCCGAAGACCGTGGCCAGAAAGCCGATCAGAACGGTTTCCAGCAGCAAAGACGCCCAGATCTTCCAGCGCCAGAACCAGGCGCCGAAATCCTGCGCCAGATGGTCGGCGCGCAGCACGGGCAGCGTCTTTTCCAGATATTCGCCCAGCCGCGGCAGGCCCGCGGCGATCACCCAGGCCTCGGCCCGGCTGCCATCGGCCAGGGTCAGCTGGGTGACACGGAACAAGCCCGACAGTTCGGACGTGGCCCAGGTCAGCGCGGCCAGCACGATCGCCACGGTCCAGAAGGTCAGCCGCTGCCGTCGCCGGTGGGCGGCAAAGTCGCGGTCGAAGTCGGCAAGGGTATAGGCCATGGCGCGCCCGGGTCAGGAACGGGAAAGGGGCGGCCCTGCGGGGCCGCCCCGGTCATCGGGCGGGGATCAGCCGCGGCGCTGGGCCTTGAACCAGTCGCGCATGTCGATGATCCACTGATAGCGGTCGTGGTTCACCTCGACATAGCCCAGGGCGGTCGAGTCCTCGCCGCCGGTCATCTGCTTGTGGGCCTCGGGCGCGGCGGTGGGGGTGGCCATGACCGCGGCCTTCATGTCGTCGATCAGGCCCTGGGGCAGGTCGGCGCGCGCGGTGAACGGGCCCGAGGTTATCTCGGGCGATTGCCAGATGCGGCAGATCTCGCCCTGCTGGATCATGCCCTTGGTTTCCATCCGCTGCGGGATGCCGTTGACGTCGTTGTTGATGTAGGTCGCGGCGGCGTCGAACTGGCCGTTGGCCACGCCGACCACGCCCGCCTCGTGGCTGCCCGAGAAGGGCACGGCCGCAAAGAATTCCTCGGGGACACAGCCCTGCTGCACCAGGTTGTAGTAGGGCACGTTGTAGCCCGAGGTGCTGTCGGGATCGGCAAAGGCCAGGATCTTGCCCTTGAGGTCGTCGATCGTCTTGTAGCCCGAGTCGCAGCGCACTACGACGACCGAATAGTAGCCGGTGGACCCGTCGTTCTGCTGGCTGGTCAGCAGCGGCGCCACGCCGCCGTCGGTGGCGGTATAGGCCGCGGCATAGGCCGGCGACCCCAGGAAGGCGAATTCGATCTGGTTGGCGGCCAGCGCCTGGATCACGCCGTCATAGTTGCCGGCGGTGAAGATCTCGACATCCACGCCCAGCGCGGTTTCCAGATACTTCTCGAACGGGGTGTAGCGGGCGATCCGGTCGCTTTCGTTTTCGCCCGAAAGGATGCCGAAACGGACGATGCGGTAGTCCGACTTCCAGTCCTGGGCCAGAGCGGGCAGGCCGGAACCGCGAACCGCGCGGCGGTCGAGGTGACGGATTCGGAAAACTCGGTCAGCCCGTCGCTGCCAGAGATGTCGCGCACCACATCGTCGGTCAGTTGCCGCCGCGTGCCGTCGAAGTAGACGCGGCCGCCGCGCATCGCGATGATGCGGTGGCAATAGGCGCGGGCGGTATCCAGCGTGTGCAGGTTGACCAGGACGGTCAGGCCGTCCTCGCGGTTGATGGACCGCAGCGCCTCCATCACGCGGGTGGCGTTGCCGGGGTCCAGGCTGGCGATCGGTTCGTCGGCCAGCATGATCCGCGGCCGCTGCACCAGGGCGCGGGCGATGGCCACGCGCTGCTGCTGGCCGCCCGACAGGGTGCCCGCCCGCTGCAGCGCCTGCGGCAGCAGATCCAGGCGGTCCAGCGCGGCCAGTGCCTCGCCCCGTTCGCCATCGGACACCCGCATCATCATCGACGACAGGAAGCCGTGGTCGGCCAGCCGGCCCACCAGCACGTTCGACAGCACGTCCATCCGGTCGACCAGGTTGAACTGCTGGAAGATCATGGCGCAGTCGCGCCGCCAGTCGCGCAGCGCGCGGCCCTTCAGGGCCGTGATCTCGCGCCCGCCATAGGTGATCCGGCCCGATGTGGGGTCGATCAGCCGGTTGATCAGCCGCAGCAGCGTGCACTTGCCTGCGCCCGACCGCCCGATCACGCCGACGAACTGCCCGGGCAGGATGTCAAGGCTGACGCGATCCACCGCGCGGGTGGTGCCGAAGCTGCGCGTCACATCGGAGAGAGAGAGAGGATATGCTGTTCCATGGCCGCGATCCTGCGGTCGTTTCGGTAACCTGCCCGCGTCATCGGGATGAATTTTCCGTCTAAGCTTTGAGACAGCCCCGGGGTCGGGTGTTCATCCGCCTGCCAAGAAACTGTCACGCCGCCGATGCGCCCCTGTCACAGCCCGCGGCTAGTCATCCGGATGACCGCGCGCGGGC
>JACXUX010000474.1 GCA_014763725.1 Rhodobacterales bacterium | reverse complement strand
CGGCAGCCTCAAGACCGTGACCTTCGGCGACGAAAGCGCGGTCGTGCCCGACCGGGTGCTGAACGCGATGCATCGCGCCGCGCCCAACATCTATGCGGGCGACCTGGTCGAGATGGTGGCAGGCCTGTGGGACGACCTGCGCGCCGTGGCCGGCACGCGCCAGAACGTGGCGCTGTATATCGGCAACGGCCATGCGGCCTGGGAGGCGGCGAACACCAACCTGTTTTCCCGCGGCGACCGGGCGCTGGTGCTGGCCACGGGCCGGTTCGGCCAGGGCTGGGCGGAAAGCGCCCGCGCGCTGGGGGTTCGGGTCGATGTGCTGGACTTCGGCAGCTCGTCCCCCGTCGACATGGCCCGGGTCGAGGCCGCGCTGCGCGCCGACACGGGCCGCACGATCAAGGCGGTGCTGACGACCCAGGTCGATACCTCGAGTTCCGTGCGCACCGACATTCCCGCGCTGCGGGCGGTGCTGGACGCCGCGGGGCACCCGGCGCTGCTGGCGGTGGACTGCATCGCGGCCATGGCCTGCGACGAATTCCGGATGGACGACTGGGGCGTGGATGTCGCCGTCTCGGCCAGCCAGAAGGGGCTGATGGTGCCGCCGGGCCTGGGCTTCGTGTGGTTTTCCGACCGGGCGGCGGATCGCTGCGCGGGGGCGGACCTGCGCACGCCCTACTGGAACTGGACCCCGCGGGCGCGGGGAGAGGAGTTCTGGCAGCACTTCTGCGGCACCGCGCCCACGCATCACCTCTATGGCCTGCGCGAGGCGCTGACGATGATCCTGCATGAGGAAGGCCTGCCCGCCGTCTGGGCCCGGCACGACCGGCTGGCGCGCGCGGTCTGGGCGGCCTTTGACGCCTGGGGCCTGGGCAATCCGGCCATCGCGCTGAACGTGGCCGACCCCGCGCATCGCGGCCGGTCGGTCACGGCGGCGCGGCTGGGCGCGCCGGACGCCACGCGGCTGCGCCAATGGGTCGAGGCCGAGGCCGGCGTCACCCTGGGCATTGGCCTGGGCATGGCGCCGCCCGACAGCCCGGCCTGGCACGGGTTCCTGCGCGTGGCGCACATGGGCCATGTGAACGCGCACATGACGCTGGGCGCGCTGGCGGCGATGGAGGCGGGCATGACCGCGCTGGCCATTCCGCACGGGGCGGGCGGTGTGTCGGCGGCGGTGGCGGCCCTGGCCGCGCCCGGCGGGGCTTGATCCCGCCGCTGGGGCTGGTAGCAAACGGGAACCCCGGGCCGCGCGCCCGGGGGC
>JACXUX010000008.1 GCA_014763725.1 Rhodobacterales bacterium | reverse complement strand
GGCGGGGCGGCGCCCAGCGGGCGGGCCTCGATCACCACGAAGGCCTGCGCCCAGGGCGCGTCGTCGGTCAGGCTGACATGGATCACCGCGTGATGGCCGGGCGGCGTCATCCGCGCCAGGCGGTCGGCGGCCCAGCCCGTCACCTGCATCACCGGCTGGCCCGTGGGCAGGTTCGTCACCGCCATGTCGCGCCAGGAAATGCCCATGCGCAGCCCCGTGCCCAGCGCCTTGGAACAGGCCTCCTTCGCCGCCCAGCGCTTGGCATAGGTGCCGACGCGGTCCTTGCGGCGGTCGGCGCGGGCGCGTTCCTCGGGGGTGAAGACGCGGTCCAGGAAGCGTTCGCCAAAGCGGTCCAGCGTGGCGGCGATGCGGTCGATGTTGGCCAGGTCGGTGCCGACGCCCAGGATCACGGGCGCCCCGTCATGCGCGCGCCTCGTCCATCAGGCGGCGCATCTCCTCGATCGCGGGGCCCAGGCCGCGGAAGATTGCCTCGGCCACCAGGAAATGGCCGATGTTCAGCTCCATCACCTGGGGGAAGGCGGCCACCGGACCCACGGTCTCATAGCTCAGCCCGTGGCCTGCGTGCACCTCGAGCCCCAGGGTATGGGCCAGGCGGGCGCCTTCTGCCAGCGCGGCCAGTTCGGCATCGCGTTCGGCAAACCGCCCCTCGGCATGCAGGTCGCAGTAATGGCCGGTGTGCAGTTCCACCACCGCCGCACCGATGCGGGCGCTGGCCTCGATCTGGCGGCGGTCGTGGCCGATGAACATCGACACGCGGATGCCCGCGTCGCGCAGCGGCGCGATGAAGCCCGCCAGCCGGGTTTCGTCGCCCGCCACGTCCAGCCCGCCCTCGGTCGTGCGTTCCTCGCGCCGTTCGGGCACCAGGCAGATGGCATGCGGCAGGTGGCGCAGCGCGATGGCCTGCATTTCCGTCGTGGCGGCGCATTCGAAGTTCAGCGGGATCGAGATGCCCGCCTTCAGCGCGGCGATGTCCTGGTCGCGGATGTGGCGGCGGTCTTCGCGCAGATGCGCGGTGATGCCGTCGGCGCCCGCCGCCTCGGCCAGCAGGGCCGCGCGCAGCGGATCGGGATAGGCCGACCCGCGCGCGTTGCGCACGGTGGCCACATGGTCGATGTTCACGCCCAGACGCAGCCGGCCCACGGGTTTCATCCGTCATCCCTCCTTGCAGATGCGCCAGACCCTAGCCCGCGGGGCCGCCGTCGTCACCCCCCTGCGGCGTGATGCGCGGGGGGGGCTCGGCCTTGGCGGCGCGGGCGCGGCGGATCTCCTCGACCCGGTCGCGCAGGCGGGTGGCGCGCAGCTTCTGCCAGGCTGCGACCAGCGGCACGGTCAGGTGATAGGCCGCCACCGACACCAGGATGCCGGGCGCCAGGCTGCCCACCAGATAGGGCAGATAGACCGTGCGCCAGAAATGGCCCAGCGACCCCCATTCCGTCGGCGCATCGGTAAAGATCGCGCGGGCATTGCGCCACAGCTCCTGCCCGGCATGGGAAAAGGCCGCGACGACCTGGCCAAAGCCCAGGGGTTCGTCCAGCCCCAGGATGCGATAGCCGATTTCCAGCGACATCACCGCGATGAAGGGCGTGGTCAGCGGGTTCGAGATGAAGGTGCACAGCACCGCCGCCAGGATGTTGCCGCGGATGATCCAGGCAAACAGCGCCGCGGTGACGGCCTGCACCCCGAAGATCGGGGGGAAGTTCACGAAGACCCCCGCCAGCACGCCGCGGGCGATGCGGTGCGGCTTGTCCGGCAGGCGGCGCATGCGATGCAACAGATACTTGGTGGCCCGCCAGAACCCGCCGGCGGGGTAGATCAGCTGGCGCGCCCAGGCCAGCCAGCTGCGCGGGTTGCGGCGTTTGAAGACCATGTGCCTTGCGCCCCCTCAGGGCTTGCGGCTCAGGTCCCGGTGACGGGAGATCTGGGCCACGTCGGTTTCCGCCTCGAGCGCCGTCATCACCATGTGCAGGTGTTCCACATCGCGCAGGTCCACGTCCACGATCAGGCGATAGTAGTCGGGCTTGCGGTCGGTGAAGCGCAAGTCGGAGATATTGGCCTTCTGGTCGCCGATCAAGGTGCAGATCCGCCCCAGCACGCCCGAGTCGTTCGAAATCGTCAGGTCCAGGCTGACGGTATGGACCGCCGCATGGCGGCCCGAATGCCAGTGCAGATCGACCCAGCGGGCGGGCTGTTCCTCGAATTCCTCAAGCGCGGGGCAGTCGATGGCATGCACCACGACGCCCTGGCCGCGATAGGTGATGCCCACGATGCGTTCGCCCGGCACCGGCTGGCAGCAGGCGGCGCGGCGAAAGGTCTGGTCGTCGGACAGGCCCGCGACGGGGCGGCGGGGGTCGACCTCGCCCTCGCGGATCAGGGCCAGTTCGGGATAGAGCACCTCGACCACCTTGCGCGCGGTGATTTCGGCCGCACCCACGCGGGCCAGCAGATCCTCGGCATCGGCCAGGCCCATCATCCGCGCGGCGGTGCGCAGCGCCTTGTCCGACGACCGGCGGCCGACATGTTCAAAGGCCGCGCGGGTCAGTTCCTGGCCCAGTTTCACGAAGCGGCCGCGGTCCTCTTCGCGCAGGCTGCGGCGGATCGCGGCCTTGGCGCGGCCGGTGGTGACGATGTCGATCCAGCTGGCCTGGGGGCGCTGGCCCTCGGCGGTGATGATCTCGACCGACTGGCCGTTCTTGAGCCGCGTCCACAGCGGCACGCGGATGCCGTCGACCTTGGCCGAGACGCAGGAATTCCCGATCCGGGTATGGACCAGATAGGCGAAATCCAGCGGCGTCGCCCCGCGCGGCAGCTGCATCACGTCGCCCTTGGGGGTGAAGCAGAACACCTGGTCGGTGAACATCTCCAGCTTGACGTTTTCCATGAAGGCGTCGTCGTCGTCCTGGCCCAGCCGTTCGGTCAGGCTGGTCAGCCACTTGCCCGGATCGACGGCAAAGGGGTTCTGCACCCGCACGCCTTCGCGATAGGACCAGTGGGCGGCGACGCCGGCCTCGGCCACCTCGTGCATCTGGCGGGTGCGGATCTGCACCTCGACCCGCTTGCCGTCGCGGCCCGAGACGGTGGTGTGGATCGACCGGTAGCCGTTGTTCTTGGGCTGGCTGATGTAGTCCTTGAACCGGCCCGGCACGGCGCGCCAGCGCTGATGGATCACCCCCAGGATGCGGTAGCAGTCGGCCACGTCGGCGCAGATGATGCGAAAGCCGTAGATGTCGGACAGCCGGCTGAAGGCCAGGTCCTTTTCCTGCATCTTTCGCCAGATCGAATAGGGCTTCTTGGCGCGGCCGTAGACGTCGGCCTCGATCTGGGCCTTTTCCAGTTCGGTGCGGATGTCGGCGGTGATCTTGTGGACGACATCGCCCGTCTCGCGCTGCAGCGTGACGAAGCGGCGCATGATCGAGGACCGCGCCTCGGGGTTCAGCACCTTGAAGGACAGGTCCTCCAGCTCCTCGCGCATCCACTGCATGCCCATGCGGCCGGCCAGCGGCGCATAGATCTCCATCGTCTCGCGCGCCTTCTGGGCCTGCTTTTCCGGCTTCATGCTGCGGATGGTGCGCATGTTGTGCAGCCGGTCGGCCAGCTTGACCAGCAGCACCCGCAGGTCGCGCGACATCGCCATGAACAGCTTGCGGAAGTTTTCCGCGTCCTTGGACTGGGCCGAGGACAGCTGCAGGTTGGTCAGCTTGGTCACCCCGTCGACCAGTTCGGCGATCTCCTCGCCAAACAGCCGCGCGATTTCGGAATAGGTGGACTTGGTGTCCTCGATCGTGTCGTGCAGCAGCGCGGTGACGATCGTGGCGTCATCCAGCCGCTGTTCGGTCAGGATCGCCGCCACCGCGACGGGATGCGTGAAATAGGGTTCACCCGACTGGCGGAACTGGCCGTCGTGCATCTGCCGGCCGTAGCCATAGGCACGGCGGATCAGATCCTCGTTGGTGCGGGGATTGTAGTTGCGGACAAGCGCGATCAGATCCTCGACATCGATCATCGCGCCCGTCCGTCCGGCCCATCAGTGGGCGCCCTGCGCTTCCATCAGGGCGCGCAGCAGTTTCTCCTCGGACATGTCGTCCGAGCTGGGCCGATCCGCCTCGGCGCCCATCAGCAGCGCCATCGGGTCTTCCTCAGGTTCGTCGACCTCGATCTGGGTCTGGTAGCTTTCGATCATCCGCTCGCGCAGCGCCTCGGCCGACTGGGTTTCCTCGGCGATCTCGCGCAGGGCGACGACGGGGTTCTTGTCGTTGTCGCGGTCGATCGTGATGGGCGAACCCGCGGCGATTTCCCGCGCGCGATGGGCGGCCAGCATCACCAGTTCGAACCGGTTCGGAACCTTGTCGACGCAATCTTCAACCGTGACGCGGGCCATGGGACACTCCAGTCGGGGACATCGGGAATGGGTGCGAAGATGTCCTGTTAGCTGTCCGCAGAGGGATTGACAAGGGTGGATGCGCCGGGGTCGGCCAGCGGCACCACCGCGGCGCGGTCGGCGGCGGGCAGCGCGGCCAGCATCTGCGCCACGCTTTGCCCTGTGACGGGGTGACGCCAGTCGCCCGCCACCTCGGCCAGCGGCACCAGCACGAAGGCGCGGTCCTGCAGCCGCGGATGCGGCAGGATCAGCCGGTCGGGCGTGCGCCCCACCTGGTCGGCCGGGGGCAGGGCGGCCCAGCGCGCCTGGGTCGCGGCATCGGGCAGCACCGAATCACCCATGGCGATCAGGTCCAGATCCAGCGTGCGCATCCCCCAGCGCACGCTGCGGGTGCGGCCCAGCGCGGCCTCGACCGCGTGCAGGCGGTCCATCACGTCGGCAGGCGTCAGCCCCGCGGGCACGCCCACCACAGCCGCGGCATTGACGTAGTCCGGGCCCGCGCCGGGCGGAAAGCACGGGGTGGAATACAGCCGGCTGGCCCGCACCGGCCCCAGCCCCTGACCGGCCAGCGCCGCCAGCGCCGCGCGCAGCGTGTCGGCCGGGCCCTGGTCGCCCAGCGGCAGGTTGGCGCCCAGCGCGATCAGGGCCTGCAGCGGCATCTAAACCCCCGGTTGCGCGGTGACAGCAAAGGCAGCGCCATGATACACTTCCGTATAGCGGTTCTTGTCCGCGCGCCGCACGTGACAAATATTTGCAACAATCCGCGGATGCATTTCCACATCGGATCATATCCGGGTCGGGAGAGCGACCGTGCATTGAAGGGGAACCAGATGTTTTACAGGGACGAACGGCTTGCGCTGTTCATCGACGGGTCGAACCTCTACGCCGCCGCCAAGGCGCTGGGCTTCGACATCGACTACAAGTTGCTGCGCCAGGAATTCATGCGCCGGGGCAAGCTGCTGCGGGCCTTCTACTACACCGCGCTGCTGGAGAACGACGACTATTCGCCGATCCGGCCGCTGGTCGACTGGCTGCACTACAACGGCTTTACCATGGTCACCAAGCCGGCCAAGGAATACACCGACAGCCAGGGCCGGCGTAAGGTCAAGGGCAACATGGACATCGAGCTGACGGTCGATGCGATGGAGCTGGCCCCGCGGATGGATCACGCGGTGCTGTTCTCGGGCGACGGCGACTTCCGCCCGCTGGTGGAAAGCCTGCAGCGGCAGGGGGTTCGCGTCTCGGTCGTGTCGACCATCCGCAGCCAGCCGCCGATGATCGCCGACGAACTGCGCCGCCAGGCCGACAACTTCATCGAGCTGGACGAACTGCGCGAAGTGATCGGCCGCCCCCCGCGCGAGCCCCGCGCGCCGCTGGGCGACCGGCCGCTGATCGACCGCCCCGTTGCGGACCGCCCCGTTGCGGATCGCGCCCCGGCCGACCGCGAAGAGGCGACGGTCGAAGGCAAGTGATCCCTGCCCGCGCCGGGGGATCGGCGCGGGATAGCCCGAAGCGGCGTCTCTGGGGGGCGCTGCCGGCCGGGCCGGGAAAGGGCCGGGTGCCGCAGGGGGCATCCGGCCCTTGGCCTTTGCGGGGCACGGGGGCGGCCGGGTTCAGCCTTGGGGTGGACGGCGGGCCGCGGCCGGCTTACCTGTGGGCAAGACGGATCGAGGATGCCATGACCGACCTGCCTGCCCTGACGCTCTATCTGGCCGCGCCGCGCGGTTTCTGCGCGGGTGTCGACCGCGCCATCCGCATCGTCGAGCTGGCGCTGCAGAAATGGGGCGCGCCGGTCTATGTCCGGCACGAGATCGTCCACAACCGCCATGTCGTCGACGACCTGCGCGCCAAGGGCGCGGTGTTCGTCGAGGAACTGGACGACTGTCCCGACGACCGCCCCGTGGTCTTTTCCGCCCATGGCGTGCCGCGCGCCGTCCCGGCCGAGGCGGCGCGGCGCGAGATGATCGCGGTCGATGCCACCTGTCCGCTGGTGACCAAGGTGCATAACGAGGCCGCGCGCCACCACGAGAACGGCCTGCAGCTGGTGATGATCGGCCATGCCGGCCACCCCGAGACGGTGGGCACCATGGGCCAGCTGCCCCCGGGCGAGGTGCTGCTGGTCGAAACGGTCGAGGATGTCGCCCGCCTGACCCCGCGCGACCCGGGCAAGCTGGCCTATATCACCCAGACCACGCTGTCGGTCGACGACACGGCCGACATCGCGGCCGCCCTGCAGGCGCGCTTCCCCGCGATCCTGGCGCCCGCGCATGACGACATCTGCTATGCCACCACCAACCGCCAGGCGGCGGTCAAGGCGATGGCGCCGCGGATCGACGCGCTGCTGGTGATCGGGGCGCCGAATTCCTCGAACTCGCGCCGCCTGGTCGAGGTGGGGCGCGCCGCGGGCTGCGGCTATGCCCAGCTGGTCCAGCGCGCCGCCGACATCGACTGGCGCGCGCTGGAGGGCATCCGCGGCGTCGGCATCACCGCCGGCGCCAGCGCCCCCGAGGTGCTGGTGGACGAGGTGATCGACGCCTTCCGCGCCCGCTACAGCGTCACGGTCGAGCCGGTGCAAACCGCGATTGAAACCGTCGAATTCAAGGTGCCGCGCATCCTGCGGGAACCGGCGTGACGGGGCAGGGGCCTGCGGGCTTGATCTGCCGCGCGGCCCCCGTCACAAGGCGCCATCCCGCGGGCCCCCCGCGCATCTGACCGAAGACCCTGCCCATGACCCCCATCCCCCGCTCCGCGCTGATCCTGGGCCTCGCCGGCCTGATCCCCTTCTTCTGGGGGGCGGCCACGCTGGTCGTGCCGGGGCTGGCCGACTGGGGCGCCCGCGCGCTGGGCCCGCGCTTTGTCGGGCCCTATGTGCAGCTGGCCTATGGCCAGGTGATCCTGGCCTTCATGTCCGGCGTGCTGTGGGGCTTTGCCACCCGCACCACGGGGGCCGCGGCGGCGGCGGGCTATGCGCTGTCGGTGATCCCGGCGCTGTGGGCCTTCTTCATGGTGGGGGGCGGGCCGGTTTCGGCCGCGGTCAACCTGATGACCGGCTTTGCGGGGTTGGTGCTGATCGACCTGTCGTTCTGGCGCCAGGGGCTGGCGCCCGACTGGTGGATGCGCCTGCGCCTGCCGCTGACGGCGGGGGTTCTGGCCTGCCTGGGGCTGACGGCATGGATCTGATCGCCTGGACCGACGGCGCCTGTTCGGGCAACCCCGGCCCCGGCGGCTGGGGCGTGCTGATCCGCGCGATGGAGGGCGCCACCGTCGTCCGCCAGCGCGAGCTGCAGGGCGGCGAGGCCGACACGACCAACAACCGGATGGAGCTGCTGGCCGCCATCACCGCGCTGGAAACCCTGGCCCGGCCCAGCGCCATTACCATCGTCACCGACAGCGCCTATGTGAAGAACGGCGTCACCAGCTGGATCCACGGCTGGAAGCGCAACGGCTGGAAGACGGCCGACCGCAAGCCGGTCAAGAACATCGACCTGTGGCAGCGGCTGGATGCCGCGCAGGCCCGCCATCAGGTCACCTGGCGCTGGATCAAGGGCCACGCAGGCCATCCCGAAAACGAACGCGCCGACGAACTGGCCCGCGCCGGCATGGCGCCGTTCAAGCCCGGGCGGGGCGCGGCGTGACGCTGCTGTTCGCGCTGGACATCGCCGCGGTCGTGGTCTTTGCGCTGACCGGGGCGCTGGTGGCCAGCCGGTCGCAGCTGGACGTGGTGGGATTCGTCTTTGTCGCCAGCCTGACGGCGCTGGGCGGGGGCACGCTGCGCGATCTGCTGCTGGACCGCACGCCGCTGTGGATGGCCCAGCCGGTCTTCCTGCTGGCGGCCGGTCTGGCCGCGGTGGCGGTGTTCTTTACCGCGCATCTGCTGGAAAGCCGCTATCGCACGCTGCTGTGGCTGGATGCGCTGGCGCTGGCGGTGGCGGTGCCCGCCGGCGTGGGCGTGGCGCTGGGCGCGGGGCAGTCCTGGCCCGTGGTGCTGGTCATGGGCATGGTCACGGGCTGCCTGGGCGGGCTGATGCGCGACGTGGTCTGCAACGAGGTGCCGCTGGTCCTGAAACAGGGCGAGCTTTACGTTACCTGCGCCCTTGCCGGGGCGGTCGCCGCGGTGCTGCTGATCCAGGCCACGGGCGAGACGCGGATCGCCCTGCTGGGCTGTGCCGCGGTCACCCTGTGGCTGCGGGCGGGGTCGATGCTGCGCGGCTGGCGGCTGCCCGTCTATCGCGCGCGGCCGCCCAGGCCCGACGCGCCGAAACGGTAGTCCAGGCACACCATTCCCATCGGCCCCTGTCGCACGCCTGCCAGGTCCGGCTGGCCGGGCGGCACCAGGCCGTCGGGAAACAGCCGCAGCCCCGCGCCGATCATCCGCGGGACCACCCACAGCTCCAGCCGGTCCAGCGCGCCCAGGGCCAGCAGCGCGCCCTGCAGCGACGGGCCGCCCACCACCCAGGCATCGCGCGGCTGGCTCCGCAGATGCGCGACCAGCCCCGCCAGATCGCCCGCCCAGACCTGCGCCCCGCCGCGCATGGGCGGCACCAGCCCGCGGCCCAGCACCAGACCCGCCACCCCCGGATAGGGCCAGACCGGCGCCAGCGCGCACAGATGGTCATAGGTGCGCCGGCCCATCACCGCCGTGCCGATTTGGTCCAGAAACTCGGCAAATCCCCAGTCGGCGGTGCCGAAGTCGTCCAGAAAGCCCACGCCGCCGCCCGTATCGGCCACGAAACCGTCCAGCGTGCAGGCCATCATCCCGCGGATGTGCATGGGGCTTGCCTTTATTGTGAACCCGTGTTCACCTATACCCCATGGGCCGCCGCAGAACCATCCCCGATGCCGAGGTTTTCGCCGCCATCCGCCAGATGCTGGCCGAGGGCGGCGACAAGGCCGTGTCGTTCCAGACCGTCTCGCGCGCGGTGGGTCTGACCCCGCCCACGCTGGTGCAGCGCTATGCCAGCCGCGAGGGCATGGTGCAGGCCGCGCTGCTGGCCGCCTGGGATGCCTATGACCTGCGCACGGCCGAGGCCGAGGCCGCGGCCCCCCTGTCGGAAAAGGGTGCGGTCCAGTTCCTGAAGTTGCTGAGCGACGAGGATGAGGCCCCCGTCGACCTGGCCCTGCTTGCGGTGGATTTCCGCGACCCGGTGCTGCGCGCGCGCGCCGCGGCCTGGCGGGCGCGGGTGGAACTGGCGCTGACCGCGCGGCTGGGCGGCGACGCCAAGGGGCGCGAGGCCGCGGGGATCCTGTTCCTGGCCTGGCAGGGGCAGACGGTCTGGCGTATCGCGGGCGGTCGCGCCTTCCGGCTGAAGGATGCGGTTCGCCGCCTTACCTAGCGACGTATTTCCGCCACAGCCAGATCAGCAGCATCGCCCCCAGCACGGCGCCGACGAAACCCGCCGCCCAGCCGGTGATCGTGGCCAGCGTCCGCAGCACCAGCCCGCCCAGCAGCGCCCCGCCCACGCCGATGGCGATGGTGGTGGGCACATCGGCCTGCACCTTCATGACCCGCGTGGCCAGATAGCCCGCGGCCGCCCCGATGATCGCCAGCGCCAGAATCGGCATGTCTCACCCCGTGATTGCCCGGTCAGTCTGCGGCCTGGCGCAGGTTCAGCCAAGCCTTTCCGGCAGCGGGCGGCCGCGCAGGATGTCCTCGGCGGGCATCGGGCGCTTGCCCTCGCGCTGGGCCAGCGTCACCTGCACCGCGCCCGACCCGCAGGCCACGGTCAGCCCGCCCAGCACCTGGCCCGGCGCGCCGTGACCCGCCACGGCCCGGGCGCGCAGCAGTTTCAGCCGTTCCTCGCCCGCCAGACACCAGGCGCCGGGAAAGGGCGACAGGCCGCGGATCTGGCGGGCCACCTGCTCGGCCGGGCGGGTCCAGTCGATCCGCGCCTCGGCCTTGTCGATCTTGGCGGCATAGGTGACGCCGGCCTCGGGCTGGGAGTCGGGCACCAGATCGTCCAGCCGGTCCAGCGCGTCAACGATCGCCTGGGCGCCGATCGCGGCCAGCCGGTCGTGCAGGTCGCCGGTCGTGTCCTCGGGGCCGATCGGGGTGGCGCGGCGCAGCAGCACGGGGCCGGTGTCCAGCCCCGCCTCCATCTGCATGATGCAGACGCCGGTTTCGGCATCGCCCGCGATCACCGCGCGGTGGATGGGTGCCGCCCCCCGCCAGCGCGGCAACAGCGAGGCATGGATGTTCAGGCAGCCCCGCCGCGGCGCGGCCAGCACGGGCGGCGGCAGGATCAGCCCATAGGCCACCACCACCGCCACATCGGCCCCCAGCGCCGCGAAATCCGCCTGGTCCTGCGGATCGCGCAGGCGCGCGGGGTGGCGCACGGCCAGCCCCAGCGCCTGGGACGCGGCCTGCACCGGGCTGGGGCGGGGCTGCTGGCCGCGCCCCGCGGGCCGGGGCGGCTGGGTATAGACGCAGGCGATGTCGTGCCGCCCCGCAAGCGCCCTCAGCGCGGGCACCGAGAAGTCGGGCGTGCCCATGAAGACGACCTTCATCCGCGTCTCCGCTGCTTGGCGGCGCGGTCCAGCAGCATCCGCCGTTTCAGCGGCGACAGCCGGTCGAAATACATCCGCCCGTCCAGATGGTCGATCTGGTGCTGGACGCTGGTGGCCCAGACCAGGACGAAGTCGCGGTCCTCGGTCTGGCCCGCCGCGTTCAGATAGCGCACCGTGACCGCGCGGGGCCGTTCGACCCTGGCCCAGACGCCGGGCAGGTTCGGGCTGGCCTCGTCATGCGCGCGCAGCTGGTCGCTGGCGTGCAGGATCTGCGGATTGGCCAGGCGGATCGCCTGGCCCCGGGTCTCCGAGGCATCGACGACCACCAGCCGCAGCCCCACGCCGATCTGCGGCGCGGCAAGACCCAGGCCGGGCATCGCCTCCATCGTGTCGACCATGTCTTCCCAGATGGCGCGGATCTCGTCGGTGATCGCCGCCACCGGGGCGGCGGGGGTGCGCAGCAGCGGATGCGGCCAGGGCAGGAAGGGGCGGACCGTCATGGCGCCAGCTGCGCCAGCGCCGCCGCGCGGTCGGCCGGGGCCAGCCGGTCCAGCGTGACGATGCCCTGCAGGTGATCCCATTCGTGCTGGGCGCAGATCGCGTCGAACCCGTCCAGCAGCGCCTGGTGCCGCGCCCCCGTCAGGTCGCGCCAGGCGATCCGCACCTGGCGCGCGCGCGCGACCTGCGTGGTCAGGCCGGGGATCGACAGGCAGCCCTCGGGCCCCGTGGCGCGGTCGTCCGACAGCCACAGGAGTTCGGGGTCGATCAGCACGCGCGGGCAGGGCGTGCCGCTGCGCCAGCCGGTATCCATGACGAAGATCTGCCGCAGCACGCCCACCTGCGGCCCGGCCAGCCCGCGGCCGGGGGCGGCATACATCGTCTCCAGCATGTCGGCGGCCAGCTGCGCCACGTCCGGATCGCCCGCCGCCTCGCCCACGGGGGCGCAGGGCCGGGTCAACCGTGGGTCGGGCCAGGTGACGATCGGCAGCACCGCCATCAGGCCTGGCCCCGCGCCCGTTCGCGCTTCAGCTTTTCCATCTTGCGGGTGATCATCTGCCGCTTCAGAGGGCCCAGGTAGTCGATGAACAGCTTGCCATCCAGATGGTCGATCTCATGCTGGACGCAGGTGGACCAGAGGCCGTCGAACTCCTCCTCCTGCCCGGTTCCGTCCAGCGCGGTCCAGGCCACGCGCACGCGGGCGGGGCGCTGCACCTCGGCATATTGTTCGGGGATGGACAGGCAGCCTTCCTCATACCGCGCCAGATCGTCCGAAGCCCAGGTGATCCGCGGGTTGATCAGCACCATCGGGCGGGGCGGTTCGGGCGCCTTGGTGCAATCCATCACCAGCAGGCGTTTCGTCACCCCCACCTGGGGCGCGGCCAGGCCCACCCCGGGGGCATCATACATGGTGTCCAGCATGTCCTGCGCCAGGCGCGCGATGTCGGCCGTGATGTCCGTCACGGGATCGCAGACCTTCTTCAGGCGGGGGTCGGGATGGATCAGGATGGGGCGCAGCATGCCCCGGATGTAAGGCCAGAGCGGGGCGGACGCAATGCCGCCGCAAGGGCTGGGCGCACAGGTCTGGAGTGGAAGGATGTTCCAGTTTCAGAGCAGATTCCGTGACAGAATCCCGATTTTCATCATGTTTCCGTCACAAAGTTCCGAAGTTGAAGAAAGATATGGAAATTCTGCCCCGGGGCGCTATAACCGCGGGGCTGACCTGCACCGGACCCTGCGCCATGACCTTTGACACCCCTGTCGACCGCCGCGGAACCCATTGCCTGAAATGGGACATGATGGAACCGATCTACGGCGTGTCGGCCGCCGACGGCATCGCCATGTGGGTTGCGGACATGGAGTTTCCGCCCCCCGCCTGCGTGCAGCGGGCGCTGCAGGGGATGCTGGACCACGGCATCTACGGCTATTTCGGCGATGACCGCGCCTATCTGGCGGCCATCGACTGGTGGCTGACCCAGCGCCACGGCTGGACACCGCCCGCCGGGTCGGTCTTCACCGTGCACGGGCTGGTCAATGGCACGGCGCTGTGCATCGACGCCTATACCGCGCCGGGCGACGGCGTGGTGCTGACCACGCCGGTCTATCACGCCTTTGCCCGCGTGATCCGCGCCGCCGGCCGGCAGGTGGTCGAATGCCCGCTGGCCCTGCGCGACGGCCGGTATGAGATGGACTTCGCCGCCTGGGATGCGCAGATGACCGGGCGTGAACGCATGTTCATCCTGTGTTCGCCGCACAACCCGGGCGGCCGCGTCTGGACGGCCGAGGAGCTGCAGGGCGTTGCCGACTTCTGCCGCCGCCACGACCTGATTCTGGTGTCGGATGAAATCCACGCCGATCTGGTCTTTGCCCCGCACCGCCACATTCCCATGGTCCGCGCGGTGCCCGACATCGCCGACCGGCTGGTGATGATGACCTCGGTCACCAAGACCTTCAACATCGCCGGCGCGCATGTGGGCAATGTGATCGTGCCCGACCTCGCGCTGCGGGCACGCTTTGCCCAGCGCATGGCGGCGCTGGGGATTTCGCCCAACAGTTTCGGCCTGCACATGGTGACCGCCGCCTGTTCGGTTCAGGGCGCGGCCTGGGTCGACGATCTGATGGCCTATCTGGAGGGGAACCGCCGGCTGTTCGACGCGGGCGTGAACGCGATCCCGGGCCTGCGGTCGATGCCGCTGGAGGCGACCTATCTGGCCTGGGTCGACTTCTCGGGCACGGGGATGACCACGGCCGAATTCACCGCGCGGGTGGAAAAAGGCGCCCGGATCGCCGCCAACCACGGCGACAGCTTCGGCCTGGGGGGCGAATCCTGCCTGCGCTTCAACCTGGCCGCCCCGCGCGCCCAGGTGGCCGAGGCGGTGGCGCGGCTGCAGACGGCCTTTTCCGACCTGCAATAGGCGCGCGGTCAGCTGCTCGGCAGCAGGCCCGCAGACGCGCCCTCGTCCCGGCAATAGTCCAGCGCGGGTCCGTCCTGTGCGGGCGTCAGCCGCTTGAAGCCGCAGATCAGCTCGCCCTGGTCGACCGTCGTGGCCACGATCAGCGCCTGATACAGATGCCGGCCCCCGTCGTAGACGTCGACCCGGCCCCGCAGCTGCGGCACCCGCGCCGCGTCCAGGGCCATGCCATCCTCCCACAGGCGCAGGACAGGATAGGCCGCCGGTCCGATCTGCACCCGCAGCCGCGACTTGCGCCCCGCGGCACGGCGGCGCGCGGCCTCGAACCCCTCGCGCAGCTCCTGCGTCAGAAATTCCAGCATGGCGGACCTCCGATCTGCTGCAATGCTGGGCAATAACGCATGAATTTCAAGTGAATTTCACGAATTCTTCAAAGACGGGGCGCTGCCGTGCCGCCCCGGCCACGCTGCCCCCACGGCCCGCGCAGTGGTTGCGGGCCCGCCCCGCCGTGCTAGGCTGCCCGAAATCCTGCCGGAGCGCGCCATGTCCTTTCCCCATCTCGCTCTTGTGCTGGCCCTGGGCCTGATCCCCGCGGCCACCCGGGCCGCCCCCTGCGGCGGCGATTTCAACGCCTTCCTGACCGCAATGAAGGCCGAGGCGATCGCCCGCGGCCATTCCCGCGCCGCGGTCGACGCCTTCTTCCGCACCGCCCGCCAGGATCCGGCCGTGCTGCGCGCCGACCGCAGCCAGTCGGTCTTTCGCCAGAGCTTTCTGGAATTCAGCCAGCGGCTGATCTCGAAGAACCGCATCACGCTGGGCGCGCAGATGTCTGATCGCTACGACGCCGTCTTCGACCGCGCCGCGCGCGACTATGGCGTGCCGCGCGGGGTTCTGTTGGCCTTCTGGGCGTTCGAGACCGACTTCGGCCAGGTCCAGGGCGACTTCAACACGCTGAACGCGCTGGTCACGCTGGGCCACGACTGCCGCCGGCCCGACCTGTTCCAGCCCCAGATCCTTGCCGCGCTGGAGCTGGCCGAACGCGGCATGTTCGACCCCGCCACCACCACCGGCGCCTGGGCGGGCGAGATCGGCCAGGTCCAGATGCTGCCCGCCGACATCCTGGAACGCGGCGTCGACGGCGATGGCGACGGGCGGATCACGCTCAAGACCTCGGCCCCCGATGCGATCCTGTCGGGCGCGCGGATGCTGCAGTTGCTGGGCTGGCGCGCGGGCGAACCCTGGCTGGTCGAGGTGACGATGCCCCCCGATTTCGACTGGTCGCTGACCGGGCTGGACAAGACCCGCCCCGCCGCCGACTGGGCGCGGCTGGGCGTGCGGGCGCGCGCGGGCGACCTGCCGGGGGCGCGGCTGCTGGCCAGCGTGCTCTTGCCCCAGGGCCGCAAGGGGCCGGCCTTCCTGGCCTATCCGAACTATTCCGTGCTGTTCGAATGGAACAAGAGCTTCGTCTACGTCACCACCGCGGCCTATTTCGCGACCCGCCTGCAGGGCGCGGCCCCCTATGCCGCGGGCAACCCCGACCCGGCGCTGTCGGCCGACCAGATGAAGCGGTTGCAGCAGAAGCTCGCCGCCCGCGGCCATGACGTGGGCGCGATCGACGGCATCCTGGGCACCCTGACCCGCGTGGCGGTCCAGCGCGAACAGGCCCGGCTGGGCCTGCCCGCCGATGCCTGGCCCACCGCGGCGCTGCTGGACCGGCTGTGACGGCCTGGGGCCTCTGCGCCACGGTCCGGGCGCCCACCGATCAGGTGCTGGCCTTCGTGGCGCATCACCTGTGCTTGGGCGCCGCGAGGATCTGGCTGCATTTCGACGACCCCGACGATCCCGCCCGCGTCGCCGTGGCGCATCTGCCCCAGGTCACGGCCACCGCCTGCGATGCCGCCTACTGGGCGGGCCTGATGGGCCGCCGCCCCGACCGGCACCAGAACCGCCAGGCGCGCAACATGCTGCGCGTCTACCGCCTGGCCGCGCTGCCCTGGATCGCCCATATCGACGTCGACGAATTCCTCTGGCCCGCCCGGCCGGTGGACCAGGTGCTGGCCGATCTGCCCGCCGACCGGATGCAGCTGCGCCTTTCCCCCTGGGAGGCGCTGCACGACCCCGCCCTGCCCGACGACATCTTCACCGCGCGCCACTTCCGCGCCGCGCTGCGCGGCCCGGCCCGCGCGGCCGACCGCGCCGCGATCTTCGGCCCCCATGCCCCCCTGCTGCCCCAGGGGGTTCTGTCGCATGCCGCGGGCAAATGCTTCTTCCGCACCGGCATTCGGGGGCTAGAGCCGCGGCTGCACGGCGCATTCCTGAACGGCACGCGCCTCGCGGACGACCGCTTCGCCCCCGACATCGCGCTGCTGCACTTCCACGCCCAGGATGCGGTCGACTGGCAGGCGCGGCTGCCCTTCCGCCTGACCCGCGGCGCCTATCAGTTCAATCCCGCCCTGCAGGCGCATCTGGCCGCCTGCAGCCCCGACGGGATCGCGGCCTTCTACCGCGCGGTCCAGCTGGCCACGCCCGAAACCCTGGCCCACCTGCGCGCCCTGGATGCCCTGATCGAGGCCGACCTGCACCTGCGCGACCGCATCCGCGCGCTGTCCCCTTCCTCTTGACCCAAATACCCCGGGGTCCGGGGCAGCGCCCCGGGGCCAGCCCCCCGCGGGACCCTCAGGCGACCAGCGCCTCGGCCCGCTTCAGATCGACGCTGACCAGCTGGCTCACGCCCTGTTCCACCATGGTCACGCCGAACAGCCGGTCCATCCGCGCCATGGTCACCGCATGGTGGGTGATGATCAGGAACCGCGTCTCGGTCCGCCGCGTCATCTCGTCCAGCAGGTCGCAGAACCGCGTCACATTGGCGTCGTCCAGCGGCGCGTCCACCTCGTCCAGCACGCAGATCGGCGCGGGATTGGTCAGGAACACGCCGAAGATCAGCGCCAGCGCCGTCAGCGTCTGTTCCCCGCCCGACAGCAGGCTCAGCACCGCCAGCTTCTTGCCCGGCGGCTGGCACAGGATCTCCAGCCCCGCCTCCAGCGGGTCGTCGCTTTCCACCAGAACCAGCCGCGCCTCGCCCCCGCCGAAGAGATGGGTGAACAGCGTGGTGAAATTGGCGTTGACCTGTTCAAACGCCGCCAGCAGCCGTTCGCGCCCCTCGCGGTTCAGCGCGCCGATGCCCGACCGCAGGCGCTTGACCGCCTCTTCCAGATCGGCCTTCTCGGTGGCCAGCGAGGCCTGTTCGGCCGCCACCGCCTGCAGATCCTCGTCCGCGCGCAGGTTCACGGCGCCCAGCGCCTCGCGCTGGCGGCGCAGGCGGGCCACGTCGGCCTCCAGCAGCTGCGCCTCGGGCAGGTTGTCGGCATCGGCGCCCAGCGCCGCGATCAGCGCGGCGGGGTCCATCCCCGCGGCCTCGGTCAGATGCGCGGCGGCCAGCGCCTGCGTCTCGCGCGCGGCGTCCAGACGGGCCTCGGCGCGGGCGCGGGCCTCGCGCGTCTCGGCGCCCGTGCGTTCGGCGGTGCGCTCGGCCTCTTGCGCGTGGCGCAGGGCGGCTTCGGCGGCGGCCAGCGCATCCTCGGCGGCGGCGCGCCGGGACTCGGCGGCGGCGATCGCCTCGGACAGTTCCTCGCGGCGAAAGGCGATGTCCTCGGGCGCGGCCTCGGCCTCGTCGAGTTCGGCCCGCGTCTCGTCCTCGCGCGCCGCCAGTTCGGCCGCGCGGCGTTCGGCGGTCTCCAGCCGCGTGCGCCAGCCGGCCAGATCGCGCGTGATCTCCTGCCGGCGGCGCATCCGCGCCTCGCCCTCGCGGCGCAGCTCGTCCTGGGCGGTGCGGAGGGCCAGCATCGCGAGGCGCGCGGCCTCGACGGCCATGCGCACCTGATCCAGCGCCTGGCGCGCGGTCTCCATGTCGGGCAAATCCTGCTGCAGGGCGCGGGCCTCTTCCAGCCGCAGGGCGGCTTCGTCGGCCTCGTCGCCAAAGCCGCGTTCGGCCAGGCGCGCGGCCTCCATCCGGCCCTGGGCCAGCGAGCGGTCGGCCTCGGCCCGGGCGCTGGCGCGGCTGGCCTCGGCCAGGCGCAGGTCGGCGGCGCGGCGGGCCTCGCGCGCGCGCTGGTCGGCGCGGGCCAGATCGGCCAGCCGCGCCTGCAGTGCCTGATGGGCGGCCTGCGCACCCGCGGCCCTGGCGCTGGCCTCTTCCAGATCGCGTTTCAGCTGCACCAGACGGTTCAGCTGGCGCAGCCGGGCGGCGGCGGCGCTGGGCGCATCCTCGGCTGCGGCGCGGAACCCGTCCCAGCGCCACAGGTCGCCCTGGGGGCTGACCAGGCGCTGGCCGGGCCGCAGGTCGGCCTGCAGCGCGGGGCCCCGGTCGCGCGGCACGATGCCCACCAGCGCCAGCCGCCGCGCCAGCACCGCGGGCGCCTGCACCCGCGCGGCCAGGGGTTCGGCGCCCGGGGGCAGGGGCGGGGGGGCGTCATAGGCAGGCAGTTCGGTCCAGCCCGACCGGCCCGCGGCGGGCACCACGGGCGCGCGCAGGTCGTCGGCCAGGGCCGCGCCCAGCGCGTCCTCGAACCCCGGCTGGACGGTGATGCGGTCCATCAGCTGCGCCTCGCCCTGCGTCTCACGCGCGACCAGCCGGCCCAGGGCGGCCACCTCGGCGCGCAGGGCATTGGCCTCGCCCTCGGCCTCGGACCGGGCGGCGCGGGCCTCGGCCTCGCGTGACTGGGTCTCGGCGCGGGCGGTCTCGGCGGCGTCCAGCGCGGCCTCGGCCTCTTCGGCCTGATCCTGGGCGATCTGCTGCGCCTCGGCGGCGGCGTCCTGGGCCTCGGCCGCGCGGTCCAGCGCCTCGGCCGCGGCCTGTTGCGCGCCGGCGGCGCGGGCGGCCTCGGCCCGGGCGCGGTCGAGCGTGGCGGCCGTGTCGGCCACCAGCCGCGCGGCCGACTGGTGGCGGGCCGACAGGCGGGCGGCATCCTCGGTCGCGGCGGCGAGGTCGGCCTCCTGCCCCTGCAGGGCTGCGGCCGCGGCGCGGGCGGCCTCGGTTGCCTGGGCCAGGCGATCCTCGTGGCCCTCATGGGCGCGGGCGATCTGGGCGGCCTCCCACTCCAGCCGGGCGATGGTCTCGCCCGCGTCGCGGTTCAGCCCCGCCTCGCGTTCGGCATCGCGCGCCAGCTGCGCCAGCCGGGCGCGCAGCGCCTCGATCCGGGCCTGGGCCTGGCGGTCCTGGTCGGCCAGCGCGTCGCGCTGCACGGCCAGCCGCTGCAGGATCGCGCCGGCGATCGCCGCCTCTTCGCGCCGGGGGGGCAGGGCATCCTCGGCCGCGGCGCGGGCGCGGGTGGCGGCGCGGGCGGCGCCATCGGCCTGGGCGGCGGCCAGCAGGCGGGCGCGCAGCACCTCCTCGGCCTCGGCCCGGGCCAGATCGGCCTCGCGCCAGCGCCGGACCAGCAAGAGCCCCTCGGCCCGGCGCAGGTCCGCCCCGATCTCGCGATAGCGCTGGGCGGCGCGGGCCTGCCGCGTCAGGCTGGCCACCTGCTGGCCCAGCTGATCCAGCACGTCGTCCAGCCGGCGCAGGTTCTCCTCGGTCGCGGTCAGGCGCAGCTCGGCCTCATGCCGGCGCTGGTAGAGCCCCGCGATCCCCGCGGCATCTTCCAGCACGCGGCGGCGGGCGCGGGGCTTGGCGTTGATCAGTTCGGAAATCTGCCCCTGCCGCACCAACGCGGGCGATTGCGCGCCGGTCGCGGAATCGGCGAACAGCATCTGCACGTCGCGGGCGCGGGCCTCCTTGCCGTTCACCTTGTAAGCGCTGCCCGCGTCGCGGGTGATGCGGCGGATGACCTCGATCTGGTCCTGGTCGTTGAAGCCCGCAGGCGCCAGCCGGTCGGCGTTGTCCAGCACCAGCGCCACCTCGGCAAAGGCGCGGGCGGGCCGGGTGGCGGCGCCGGCAAAGATCACATCCTCCATCCCGCCGCCGCGCATCACGGTGGGGCGGTTTTCGCCCATCACCCAGCGCAGCGCCTCGAGCAGGTTGGACTTGCCGCAGCCGTTGGGGCCCACCACGCCCGTCAGCCCCGGATGGATCACCAGATCCGTCGGGTCGACAAAGCTCTTGAAGCCGTTCAGGCGCAGGCGGGCAAAGCGCACGGCGCGGGTCCCTCGATTCCCTTGGCCGGGCATGGTCGGCCCGGCGCGGGCCATAGTCAACCGGGCCGGGCAACCGATGGGGCGCAGACCCCGGCGCGCCCGCAAGATATGGGGCAACGGCCGGTCGCCGATCCGTGACAGCGGGGTGGGGTGCGCCGGCGGCGCGGATCACCTATAATGACTGCATGACCATGCTTCGCCTGTTCGCCGCCGCCCTGTGGGGCCTGATGCTGGTGCTGCCCGCCCGGGCCGCGCCGATCCCGCTGGATGACCTGTCGCGCTATCTGAACGGCCTGACCACGGCCGAGGCGACCTTCACCCAGGTGAATGCCGACGGCACGCTGTCGACGGGGCGGCTGTTCATCCACCGCCCCGGCCGGGTGCGGTTCGAATACGACCCGCCCGAGGCCGCGCTGGTCCTGGCCGGCGGCGGGCAGGTCGCGATCTTCGACAGCCGGTCGAACCAGCCGCCGGAACAATACCCGCTGGCGCGCACGCCGCTGGGGCTGATCCTGGCCGACCGCGTGGACCTGGCGCGCGCCCGCATGGTGGTGGCGCATCGCGAGGACGGCCCGACCACCCGCGTCGTGGCGCAGGATCCCGACCATCCCGAATACGGCCGGATCGAGCTGGTGTTCAGCCCCGCCCCCGTGGCGCTGCGGCAGTGGATCATCACCGATGAGGCGGGCGGCCAGACGACCGTGATCCTGGACGGGCTGCAGACCGGCGTCGCCCTGGGATCGTCGCTGTTCAGCATCAGCGCCGAGGCGCAGCGCCGCGGGATCGAGTGACGCGCCCCTAACGCCCGCAGCGGTTCAGCTGCGCGCCATACATCGCCGCGCGCGCGGCCACCCGGTCGGCCACCGTCATCAGCCAGGGCTTGGCACGATAGCTGCCGCGGGCATAGCCGGTGCGCCCCTCGTGATAGGCCAGATACTGGTTGCGCGCGTCCGACTTGGGGATGCCCAGGCTTTCGGTCGTCTGGTCCATGTACCAGCCAATGAAGTCGGTGGCATCGCGGATGCGGTCGCGCCGGGCACCGCCGCGGTTCTGGTCGTCCTGGTATTCCTCCCATGTGCCGTCCAGCGCCTGGGCATAACCATAGGCGCTGCTCTGCCGGCCGACAGGAATGATCCCCAGCACATATTGATGCGGCGTGCGGGCATTGCCCACGAACCTGGATTCCTGATGGATCATCGCCATCTGCACCGGCACGGGAACGCCCCATCTGCTTTCCGTGGCCTGCATGGCGCGGAAATAGCTGGGCCGTTCCCGCGCCAGCCCGCAGGCATCGTCCAGCTCGCGGGGCGCCGAAAACTTTCCGCCGCCGCAGGACGCCAGCAACAGGAACAGGACCGACGCGCGGAGAAGTCTGCTCATCTGCCTCTCGCCCGGACGCTGTGTTTTCCCGCCAGCATAGGGCAAAGCGCGGCGCGGGGGAATGCCCCCCGGTGCGGCCATGACGTCGCCGTGAAGGGCCACTGTCGGGGGCAGTGTCACAGTCTGTTTCGTGCGCCTTGGTGGACAGCCGCGGCGACGAGGAGTAATAAACCCGAACAGGGGGCTGGGGCGATGCTGAAGACTCACGCAAAATACCACCTGGGTCAGGTCGTGCGCCACCGCAAGCACCCGTTCCGCGGGGTCGTGTTCGACGTCGATGCCAAGTTCTCGAACACGCAGGAATGGTATGACGCCATCCCCGAGGAGAGCCGCCCCGCCAAGGACCAGCCCTTCTACCACCTGCTGGCCGAAAACGAGCAGAGCTATTACGTCGCCTATGTCTCGGAACAGAACCTGGTGCCCGACGACACGGGCGAGCCGGTCGAACACCCCGACCTGCACGACCTGTTCGGCGATTTCGAGGACGGCCGCTATCCGCTGCAGTTCCAGCTGAACTGACCGCCGCCCCGGCGCTTGCCACGGGGGCTGGGCCGTCTGCCCGCCCGTCCGTCGGGGATCCGGTCATCCGGTTCCGCGGGCGCGCGTTCAAGGGCGCCGGGCCCGGCCCGGCGCCGCCGCCGCGGGGCCGGCTGGCCTAGTAGCCCAGCGCGCAGCCATCCTTGCGCGGGTCGGATGCGCCCCAGAGCACGCCCGTCTGATGGTCGATCCGGATCGCCTGCGCCCCGCCCAGGGGTTTTGCGGGCACACTGACGGCATGGCCGCGGTCGGCCAGGGCCTGGGCCACGGCGGGGGCATAGCCGCGTTCGATCTGCATCCCCTCGGGCCCGGCAAAGCAGCGCGGGGCGTCCAGCGCCTGCTGCAGGTCCATGCCGTAATCGACCAGGTTCGACACCACGCGGGCATGGCCGCAGGGCTGATAGGCCCCGCCCATGACGCCGAAGGGCATGTCCACCCCGCCGGGCTGGCGCAGCAGGCCGGGGATGATCGTGTGCATCGGGCGGCGGCGGCCCGCGGCCTCATTCGGGTGGCCGGGGGTCAGGCTGAAGCCCGCACCGCGATTCTGGAAGTTGATGCCGAACCGGCTGCTGGCCAGGCCCGAGCCGAAGCCGTGAAAGATCGAATAGATCAGCGACACCGCCATGCGGTCGCGGTCGACGACGGTCATGTAGATCGTGTCGCGGTGGATCGCCTCGGTCAGGGGGGCGGCGGCGGGCATGGCTCGGGCCGGGTCGATCAGCGCGGCCAGCCAGGCCGCGGTTTCGGGTGCCAGCATGTGGGCCAGCCGGGTGGTGCGGTCGGGGTCGGCCAGAAAGCGGTTGCGCGCGTCATAGGCCAGCTTCGCCGCCTCGGCCTCGAGATGCGCGCGGTCGGCGCCCAGCGGGTCCAGCGCGGCCAGATCGAAGTGCGACAGGATGTTCAGCATCAGGATTGCCGTCGCACCCTGGCCGTTCGGCGGGTGTTCCAGCAGGTCGGCCCCCCGGTAGCCGCCCGCGACCGGGTCGCCCCAGGTGGCGGCGGTGGCGGCGAAATCCTCCTCGGTATGGCAGCCGCCCAGGGCGCGCAGGCTGTCGACCATGTCGCGGGCGACCTCACCCGTGTAGAACCCGTCGCGGCCCTGGCGGGCGATGCGGCGCAGAACCTCGGCCTGGCCGGGGGCGCGAAAGATCTGGCCGGTCCGCGGCGGCTGGCCTGCGAACAGGAACAGGTCCCGGGCGGCGTCCTGCAGCACGCGGGCATCCTCGGCCCAGTCGAAGGCCACGCGCGGGGCGACGGGCACGCCCTCATCCGCATAGTGGATGGCGGGGGCCAGCACGCGGTCCAGCCCCAGCCGGCCATGGGCGTCCAGCAGCGTGCAGAAGGCATCGACCGCGCCGGGGATCGTTACCGCCTCGGGCGCGTGCAGGGGCATCGCGGTCAGCCCGCGGTCGCGCAGGGCTTGCGCATCCAGCGCCGCGGGCGCGCGGCCCGACCCGTTCAGCGCCTGCACTGCGGCGCCGGCCGTGGGCTGGATCAGCACGAAACAGTCGCCGCCCAGGCCCGTCATCTGCGGCTCGCACAGGCCCAGCAGCACCGCCGCCCCCACCGCCGCATCGGCCGCCGTGCCGCCCGCGCGCAGCAGATCCAGCGCCACCTGGGCGGCCAGCGGGTGCGAGGTCGCGACCATCGCGTTGGTCGCCAGAACCGTCGACCGGCCCGGAAGATGGAAATCGCGCATGCCCTGTGCCCCCCTTGCCACGCAGGCGCAACGTCGGGCGAAACGGCGCGGCTGTCCATAGGAACCCCGGCGCCGGGGGCTGGGTGGGGGCAAATCCCGCGACGCCGGGGTGAAGCCGTGATGAGCTACGCGCACAGATTGGGCGGCCCTTGCGGCAGGGCTGCGGGCGGATTGCGGCATCAATCGGGCGTTGTTTCCGGCCGCGACACAGCGCCCACCCCCGGCGGCGACTGTTCGCGCCCGACACGGAACGACAGCAGGTTGTGCCCGTCCTGCCGGCGATAGTGCAGATCGCGCGACAGGGCGCGAATCAGGTACCAGCCAAAGCCGCCCTCGGGGATATGGTCGGGCGGGGCCAGCGGGGGCAGGGTGCCCGGCGGCAGGGCGCCCGGCATCGGCCGGCCTTGGTCGCGGATCGTGCAGGTCAGCGCACCGCCCGACAGGGTCACGGTCAGCTCGATCTCGCCCGGGCTGGCAGCATAGGCATGTTCGACGACGTTGTTCAGCGCCTCGGCCAGCACGATCTCGGCCGTGCCGCAATCCTCTTCCGGCAGGGCCTGCAGGCGCAGCGCCTGGACCAGGCGGCCCAGCGCCTCACGCACGGCCATCGAATCGCTGGCCAGCACGATCCGGGTTGCGCGCCCGGCGCCGGGGGGGTCACACGGCATCGCGCAGGCCATCGGGCACCTCGGGATGGATGGTGAAGACGCTGTCCATCCGCGTCAGGCGGAAGACCTTCTGCACGGTCGGCGTCAGCCCCGCCAGTTCCAGCCGCCGGCCCGGCCCCAGATGCTTCATCACCGCGACCACGGCGCCCAGGCCGCTGCTGTCGAGGAACTGCACCTGGCTGAGGTCCAGCACTACCCGCGCCGGCGCGGCGGCCAGCAGGTCGCGCATGCGGTCCTTGAACTGAATGGCCACCGCCGCGTCGATCCGCGGTTCCATCGCCCGGACGACCAGCATGTCGCCCCTGTTGTCGGGTTGCAGGTCCATCGCCCTCTCCTTGCCCTTGCCGGGCGCAGTGTGGCGGTGCTTTCTTGACAATCGGTAACCGCCTGCCCTGCCCGAAAGGACCCGCCCATGGACTATCCCCGCCTTGCCGCCCAGTTGCGCGCGCTGTGCCATGGCGAAACCGAGACGGTCGCGCTGATGGCCACCGTGGTGTGCGAGCTGCACCACGCCCATCCGCTGGCCGACTGGACGGGGTTCTATCGCGTGACGGGGCCGGACCTGCTGAAGATCGGGCCCTATCAGGGCGGGCATGGCTGCCTGGTCATCCCCTTTGCGCGCGGGGTCTGCGGGGCGGCGGCGCGCACCGGTCGGGCGCAGATCGTGCCGGATGTGGACGCCTTCCCCGACCATATCGCCTGTTCGTCGTCGACGCGGTCGGAACTGGTGCTGCCGGTGTGGAACGGGCAGGGGCGGCTGCTGGGCGTGCTGGACCTGGACAGCGACACCCCCGCCGCCTTTGACGAAACCGATGCCCGGGCGCTGGAGGCGATCCTGGCCGAGACCTTCCGCGATGCCGACTGACCCGGTGCCGGGCGGCTGCCTGTGCGGGGCGGTGACCTTTGCGCTGATGCCGCCGCTGGACGGGGTGATCGTGTGCCACTGCGCCGACTGCCGGCGCAGCTCGGGCCATGTCTGGGCGTCGGTCCCGGTGCCGACGGACCGGTTGCACCTGCACGGCGCTGCGGGCCTGCGCTGGTTTGCCGGCGCGCCGGGGGTCGAACGCGGCTTCTGCGGCCTGTGCGGGGCCAGCCTGTTCTGGCGCAGCGCGGGGGCGGGGCTGATGGCGGTGGCGG
>JACXUX010000148.1 GCA_014763725.1 Rhodobacterales bacterium | reverse complement strand
GGCCAGGCTGTCGGGCGGGGCCAGCCCCGCGACATCGCCGCGCGCCAGGCCCAGCAGAAAGGCCTCGGTCGCGTCCTGCGGCGCGCGGGCGGGCGGCGGGTGGCCCGGGGCCAGCAGCGCCAGGCGCAGGGCCAGCCGCCCCGCCTGGCCGACCAGGTCCAGCGTGGCCAGGCGATCGGCGAACAGGCTGGCCAGCGGCACCTCGAGCTCGGCCGTCTCGGCCGCGGCGACCAGGGGGGGCAGGGCGCGCGCCACCGCCGCGGGGTCGGCGGCGGCCAGGGCTGCGTCCAGCGCCTGCACCGCCGCCACCCGGTCCCAGACCCCGCCCGAGGCCGCGGGCCGCCGTTCGGTATAGAGCGCAAGCAGCGCATTGGGCGCCAGCGCCCCCATCCGCGCCAGGCGTTCGGCGGCCTCGAGCTGGGCCTTCCACCCGGCGGTCGCGCGCAGGTCGGCATGGGCAAAGGCCAGCGGCAGGCCGGTCGTGGGCAGGGGCTCGCCCACCGCCTCATGCAGGCGCCAGACCAGGGGGCTGGGCCGGTCGGGCAGCGGCAGGGGCGGGCCTTCCTCGGCCAGGGCGGGGTCCAGGAACCGCGCCAGCAGCACCTCGTCCGAGGGCGTGATGGCCGACAGCGCCTCGGCCGTGCGCAGGGTCAGGGCGGCGGCGTTCCAGTCGCCCTGCCGCGCCAGGCAGAAGATGCGGGCGGGAAAGGTGGGCGCCAGCCCCGCGTTGCGGGACAGGTCGGCACAGGCCGCATCCTCGGCCCCCGTCAGCAGGGCGATGTCGAAGGCGCGGCGGAACAGGTCCGGCCCCGGGGGGCCGCTGGCCGCGATCAGCGCGGCGGCGGTCTCGAGCGCGCCCATGGCCAGCAGCGCATCGACCCGCGCCAGCAACAGCCGCCCCGTGCCGCCCGAATCGGCGGGGGGCTGCGCCTCGGCCAGCAGCAGGGTCTGGAACAGCGCCCGCGCGCCGGGCAGCAGATCGGGCCGGTCGCGCGACAGGGCTGTGACGATATCCTCGGTCCGGCCGGGACCCCAGAGCGCGGCGGGCAGGCCCGTGACCTGCGGCGCCAGCAGCCCCGCGGCATCGGCCACGGGCCCGTCCAGCGGGCTGACGGCGATCGGCTCGGGCGCGGCGCTGCCGGTGACGCCGGGTTCGCGCGGCGCGGGCGGGGGTGGCGGCACGGCCACCGATTGCGACAGCCAGTCGATGGCCGACAGCGGCTGGGCCGCGCCGGGCCCCGCCGCCGCGGCCAGCGCCGCGCAGACCGCCCCGGCCCGCCACCACCCCGCCCGGCGGTCAGTCGACATCCAGCACCACGGGCTTGGTCACCTGGGCCACGGGCGGCGTCAGGTCGCCCAGATAGGCATAGCCCGCCAGCGCAACGACCCCCAGCACCACCAATAGCCCCAGGATGCGTCCCATGCCTTTGCCTTCCTTGTCCTGCCCCGTGCCGGGGTCGTTTCCGTGCCGGCCGCACCGGCGGGGTGCCCCGCCCCATGCCGCCGCCCATTTCCTGCCCTGCCGCTATCCTATATGGCATCTTGCGTCAGATCACGCCATTGAGGCGGGAAGGGCGGATTTGCGCGGGGGCGTGCCGAGTTGGGCTGGCGGCTGAAAAAGACCATCGTCATGGTGGGCATGATGGGCGCGGGCAAGACGGCCGTGGGCACGGTCGTGGCCCGCGTCCTGGGCGTTCCTTTCCGCGATTCGGATGACGAGATCGTGAAGGCCGCCGCCATGACCATCCCCGAGATCTTCGAACGCGATGGCGAGGCGTTCTTTCGCGCCCGCGAATCCGAGGTGCTGGCCCGCCTGCTGCGGGGGGCGCCCTGCGTGCTGTCGACCGGTGGCGGCGCCTTTCTGGCCGAGGGCAACCGCCGCATGATCGCCGAACGCGGCGTGTCGGTCTGGCTGAAGGCCGATCTCGACGTGCTCTGGGCGCGGGTGCGGCACAAGACGCATCGCCCGCTGCTGCGCACCGCCAACCCGCGCGAGACGCTGGCCCAGCTCTTGGCCGCCCGCGCCCCCGTCTATGCCGAGGCGCAGCTGATTGTGACCAGCGAGGCCAGCCTGCCGGTCGATGAAATGGCCACCCGCGTGATCGCGGCGCTGGCCGACCTGCCCGACGTTCTGGAAAGGACCTGACGATGCAGACCGTGTCCGTGGCGCTTGGCGCGCGCAGCTATGACGTGCGGATCGGCCCCGGCCTGATCGACCGGGCGGGGGCGCTGATCTCGCCGCTGCTGCGGCGCCCGCGGGTGGCCATCGTCACCGACGACACCGTGGCGGGGCTGCATCTGGCGCCGCTGCAGGCGGCGCTCGACGCCTCGGGGATCGCGCATCAGACCGTGATCCTGCCCGCGGGCGAGGCGACCAAGGGCTGGGCGGGCCTCGCGCGCTGCACCGAAGGCCTGCTCGAGGCGCGCGTGGAACGGCGCGACCTGGTGCTGGCGCTGGGGGGCGGGGTGATCGGCGATCTGGCGGGCTTTGCCGCGGCGATCCTGCGGCGCGGCGTGCGCTTCGTCCAGCTGCCCACCACGCTGCTGGCCCAGGTCGACAGCTCGGTGGGCGGCAAGACCGGCATCAACACCGCCCAGGGCAAGAACCTGGTCGGCGCCTTTCACCAGCCCAGCCTGGTGCTGGCCGATACCGCCGCGCTGGACACGCTGCCCGCGCGCGACCTGCTGGCGGGCTATGGCGAAGTGGTGAAATACGGCCTGCTGGGCGATGCGGCCTTCTTCGACTGGCTTGAGGTCAACGGCCCCCGCCTGGCCGCGGGCGATGCCGCGGCGCGGCTGCAGGCCGTCACCCGGTCGGTGCAGATGAAGGCCGAGATCGTCGAACGGGATGAGACCGAAGAGGGCGACCGCGCCCTGCTGAACCTGGGCCATACCTTCTGCCATGCGCTGGAATCGGCGACCGGCTATTCCGACCGGCTCCTGCATGGCGAAGGCGTGGCGATCGGCTGCGCGCTGGCGGTCGAACTGTCGGCGCGGCTGGGCCTGTGTTCGCAGGAAGACCCGGGCCGCGTGCGCGCCCATCTGCGCGCGATGGGGATGAAGACCGACCTGGCCGACATTCCGGGCGACCTGCCGGGGCCGGACGGGCTGCTGGACCTGATGGCGCAGGACAAGAAGGTGATCGACGGACGGCTGCGCTTCATCCTGATGCGCGGGATCGGGCAGGCCTTCGTCAGCGCCGATGTGCCGCCCGAGGCGGTGCGGACCCTGCTGGCCGATGCGCTGGCGGGCCGTTGACGGCACGGTAGACCCGGAGCGAATCGTCGATTATCCTGCCGCCGACCAGACGGGCAGGCCCCGATGCCTCTTGCCCCCGCGCCCGACGCCGCCACCATGTCCAGCCAGCTGCGCGAGACCTTGCGCGAACGGCTGCTGTCGGGCGACCTGCCGCCCGGCGGGCGCATCAACCTGGACCGGCTGCGCCAGCAGACCGGCGTCAGCCTCAGCCCCCTGCGTGAGGCGCTGGCCCGGCTCGAGGGCGAGGGGCTGGTCGAATTCCACGACAACCGCGGCTTTCGCGCGGCCCCCATCGGGCCCGAGAGCCTGGACGAGATCGCGGCCCTGCAGGCCGACCTGCTGCCGCGCGCGCTGGGGGACGCCATCGCCCGCGGCGATCTGGCGTGGGAGGCCGAGGTGCTGGGCGCGCTGCACCGCCTGACGCGCTGCCCGCCCGATCCCCGCCCGGGGTGGGAGGCCGCGCAGCGCGACCTGATGGCCCGCCTGATCGCGGGCCGCGGCCAGCCGATGCTGGTGGCGCTCTGCACCCGGCTGGCCGCGCAGGAGGAACGCTATCGCCGCCTGCTGCTGCCCGCGCCCGCCGATCCGGCCGCGGCCATCGCCGCGCTGGCCGATCTGGCCCATGCCGCCGTGGCGCGCGACACCGCCGCCGCACGGGCCGCGCTGGGCCGCCACGGCGCGCGGACGCAGGCCGCGCTGCGCGCGGCGCTGGCCCTGCGGGCCGATGCAAGCGCTTGATCCGGATGGTGGATGGCTGGGGCGCTAGGATTCGAACCTAGGTATGGCGGTACCAAAAACCGCTGCCTTACCACTTGGCGACGCCCCAACTGCCGCGCTGTTTAGCCAAGCCGGCGGGGGGGTGCAAGAGGCATTTCATCACCCGCGCGCAGTTGCCCCCGGGGCCGCGGGGCTGATGGCGGGGATCGAGGCAGCGCGGCGCGGCCGGCGGGTCGTGGTGATCGACCACGCCGACAGCCCGGGCGAGAAGATTCGCATCTCGGGCGGGGGGCGGTGCAACTTCACCAACCTGAACATCGCGGCCGACCGGTTCCTGGGCCGCAACCCGCGCTTCGCGCTGTCGGCGCTGCGGCGCTACAGCCAGCACGACTTCATCGACCGGATGAACCGCTGGGGCATCGCCTGGCACGAAAAGACGCTGGGCCAGCTGTTCTGCGACGGGCCGGCGACCCAGGTGGTGGCGGCGCTGACGCGCGATCTGGCGGCGGCGGGGGGCAGCTGTGGCTGGGCTGCAGGCTGGGGGATGTGGACCCGCTGACGCCGGGCTTTCGCATCGACACCGGCCGCGGGCCGCTGCGGGCCGCGCGGGTGGTGGTGGCCACGGGCGGCAAGTCGATCCCGAAGATGGGCGCCACGGGCCATGGCTACCGGATCGCCGAACGCTTCGGCCTGGCCGTGACCGAGACGCGCCCCGCGCTGGTGCCGCTGACGCTGGCGGTGCAGGAACTGGACCGGCTGAAGCCGCTGGCGGGCGTTTCGGTCCAGGGCCGGGTCGCCTGCGGCCGCACGGCCTTTGACGAGGCGGTGCTGTTCACCCATCGCGGCCTGTCGGGCCCGGCGATCCTGCAGATTTCCAGCTACTGGCGCGAGGGCGAGGCGATCACGCTGGACCTGGCGCCGGGGCAGGGGGTGGCCGCCGCCCTGCGCGCGGCCCGGGGGGCCGAGCCCCGCATCGCCCCGCGCACCGCGCTGGCCCGCCTGCTGCCCGAACGCCTGGCCCGGCAGATCGAGGCCGAGGCCGGCCTGACCGACGCCCCCCTGGGCGCGCAGGGCAATGCGGCGCTGGACCGGCTGGCGGGCCTGGTGCACGGCTTCACGCTGAAACCCGTGGGCAGCGAAGGCTACCGCACGGCCGAGGTGACGCTGGGTGGCGTCGATACCGACGCGCTGGACCCCTGCACGATGGAGGCGCGCGCCATGCCGGGCCTGCATTTCGTGGGCGAGGTGGTCGACATCACCGGCTGGCTGGGCGGCTGCAACTTCCAGTGGGCCTGGTCGTCGGGCTGGGTGGCGGGGCAGGCGGTCTGACGCCCCCGCGCGCCCCGCGCGACCGTCAGGGGATGATCCGGGTGTATTTCACGCCGGCCAGCGACGCCCCCGCGATCAGCCCCGACTGGCCGAAGACCAGCGCGATCACGGGCTCGATCTCGGTCGTTTCCTTGCCCAGGCTCGCGCCCTGGTCGGGCAGGGCATAGCGCACGTCGGCGCCGGCCGCCCAGCCGTTCGAGGTGCGGAATTCCTGCAGCGCGTCCTCGGTCATGAAGAACAGCGCATGCGCATATTGCTGCGCGCCGATCTGGAACCCGATGGTGGCGCGGGCGGCGGAATAATAGTCCACTGTCGCATCGTTGATGCGCAGCGCGCCGCGGCCATAGGCCCCGCCGATGCCAAAGCCCGCCTCGGTCACCAGCGGCATGTAGAGGACACCGGCCGCCTGCTGTGCCAACTGCTCGGTCCCCGGATAGCGGCCGAACAGGAAGTCGCGCGTGGCATCGACGCGGTTGTCGATGACCTGCGCGCCATTGCCGCCCACCGGATTGCCGCAGCCCGCCAGCGCGGCGGCCGCGCCCGCCGACAGAAGAAAACGCCGGGAAATGATCATGCTCGCCCTCGTGTCTCGGGTGGTCGGGGCCATGCTGCCCCGTTGCCACCAGATATAGCGCAAGCCTGCGCCCGCGTCATGCATTCCCTGCAGGATGCGCGGCGGCCCGCCGGGGGTCAGATCGCGCGCGCCAGCCGTTCGGCCATGCGCGGGGCGAAATAGGTCAGGATGCCGTCGCAGCCCGCCCGCTTGAAGCCCAGCAGGCTTTCGACCATGGCGCGGTCGCCGTCGATCCAGCCGTTCGCCGCCGTGGCCTGGATCATCGCGTATTCGCCCGACACCTGATACGCATAGGTCGGCACGCCGAAGGCATCCTTGACCCTACGGCAGATGTCCAGATAGGGCATGCCGGGTTTGACCATCACCATGTCGGCGCCTTCGCGCAGGTCGCGCTCGATCAGGCGCAGCGCCTCGTCGCTGTTGGCGGGGTTCATCTGATAGGTCTTCTTGTCGCCCACCAGCCGGCCCGAGGCGCCCACCGCATCGCGGAACGGCCCGTAAAAGGCGCTGGCATATTTCGCGGCATAGGACAGGATCGCCACATCCGGGTGGCCCGCGGATTCCAGCGCCGCGCGGATCGCGCCGATCCGGCCGTCCATCATGTCGGACGGGCCCAGGATGTCGGCGCCCGCCTGGGCCTGGGCCAGCGCCATGCGCACCAGCGCCTGGACCGTTTCATCGTTCAGGATGATGCCGTCGCGCACCAGCCCGTCATGGCCGTTGGCGTTGTAGGGGTCCAGCGCGATGTCGGTCATCACCGCCAGCTGCGGCACCGCGGCCTTGATCGCGCGGATCGCGCGGTTGGTCAGGTTGTCGGGGTTCCAGGCCTCTTCGCAGGCCTCGGTGCGCAGCGCGGGGTCGGTATAGGGAAACAGGCAGATCGCCGGGATCCCCAGCGCCGCCGCCCGGTCCGCCGCCGCCACCAGCCGGTCGATCGACAGCCGGCTGACCCCGGGCATCGACGGGACGGGTTCCTCGATCCCCTGGCCCTCGCGCACGAAGACGGGCCAGATCAGATCCTTGACCGTCAGCGTGCATTCCTGCGCCAGGTCGCGCAGCGCGGGCGTGCGGCGCAGGCGGCGCAGGCGGGTGACGGGAAAGGGGCCTTGGGTCGGGCGCATCGGAACCTCGCACGGGGCAGGGGG
>JACXUX010000147.1 GCA_014763725.1 Rhodobacterales bacterium | reverse complement strand
GCCAGAACAAGTTGCTCATCACCACCCCCGTCAGTTCGGGAGCTTGAATCATGCAAGTCGACCGCCCTCAAGCAGATCAATGGGTCCTGACCCTAGTCCTCGATCGGCGTTATCCGAAGCCGCATCGAGGCGAAGATGCGGTGCCTGAAGGCTTTCGGCGAACGCATCGCCGCAAGAGACCCCGACCGCCAGACCGCTGAAATCCAGATCCGCATCGCACTGATGAACCGCTTCTCGGCCCTCGGAACGGCCGAGATCGTGCGCGTGGACTGATCCTGAAGGGGAAAGGGGCAATCATGCCTCAAGCGCGAGTTACGCATCACCGCCCATCAGCGCCAAACTCACCCGAGGACTCTGGCCTCAGCTGGATGAGAGACGGGGCTCACAGCAGGTCGTGTAATCCGGCACGGCCCAATCCAGACCTGCCATCTTGAGCAAGCTGACCACCATCCCGGTCGTTTGCCTGAGCGGCAGCTTGAACAGGACCTTGATCGTCAGACAGAACTGGATCGCATGCGTCGGAAAACACCGCAGGCCGACCGGGGCTGCCGTCATGTGGCGCGAGCCAGGTCATCCCCTTGTCCAACCAGATCAGCAGCGACCCGCGCCTGCGCAGCGACGCCTCTAGCTGGACCAGTTCGTGGTGCGGTAGCGGGTGGGTGATGGCTTGCTCATGCGGCCTGTCTAACCGCATGGATTCCCGGTGTGAATCCTCGACGGTCAGAGTTCTGCAACAACGCCAAGATACTTGATCAGCGCTGCTATGGCCAAGACCACCAGCACGAGGACCAGCAGGCCGAAGAGCCAGCCAAACCCCATTCCGAAACCCGTTCCGGCGCCCATGTCGGTCCGGTTCATCTTCTCATCCTCCTGTGATCCTGCCGCACGGCGCGTGTCTTGTCCGGCCCTCCCGATACGCTCGGGCAAGACAACGCGGCACGAAGTTGGTGTCGGTGCGCCCGGTCCGAACGCACCGACTGCGTCAGGCCGAGGCCTTGAGCGCGAACTCGGTCATCATGCCCGTCGCCATATGTGCCATGTGGTGGCAATGCAGCATCCAGCGCGCGGCCTCGCCGGCATCGAGCGCGATCTCGACCATCGACATCGGCGGCACATAGACGGTATCGCGCAAAGCCCCGGCAAAGCGGCGACCGTTCAGCCCGACGACCTGGAACACATGGCCGTGCAGGTGCATCGGGTGACCCATCATCGACATGTTGTGGAACGACAGCACGACCCGCTCGCCGCTGCGGGCGATGATCGGCTGGTGCTGGCCCCAGACCGCGCCGTTGATCGTCCAGACATAGGGCTGCATCGAGCCGCCCAGCATCAGCATGTGGCTGCGGTCCACCGGCCGGTCCGGCAGGGGGTGCAGGGCGGCAAGCCGCGCTTCCTGCCCCAGATCGGTGTCGAAGGCGGGCGCCTCGGTGTCGGCCAGGGACTCGATGCGCCGGATCCCGGCGCCCGGCGTGGCGAGGATCAGGCCGGTGCGTTCGCGCGCGCCCTCGCGCAGGGCGAGGATCGGGAAGGCGCCACCGCCGGCGGGCAGGTCGATCTCGAAATCCATCCGCTGCGCCATCGCCAGTCCGAACCGGGTTCCGGTCAGCGGCCGGACAGGATCGCCATCCACCGCGATCAGCCGCGCCGGGACAGCGCCGGTGTCGATCCAGAAGACCGTGGCCGCGGCGGCGTTGACCACCCGCAACCGGATGCGCGCGCCACGTTCGACCCGCACCACCTCGGGATCGGCGAGGGTGCGGTCATTGGCGAGATAGGCGTCCCAGTCGTAATCGTTCAGGTCCATGGCCATGCCGCCCATGCCCTGCATGTTGCCCATCGCGCCCTGACCCATGCCCGGCATGCCCGCCATCGGCATGGCGCCGCCAGACCCGTGGTTCATGCCCGCCATGCCGGCGCCGGATCCCTCGGCGCCCATCGCCGCCATGTCGTGAGGGGCGGCACCGCCGGTGATCTCCTCCAGCACCTCTTCCGGCGCCTTGAACGAGAAATCGTGGAGGAACAGCACCACCTCCTGCCGGTCGGCGGTCAGATCCTCGGGCGCGCGCACGATCAGCGGCGCGGCCAGCAGGCCAATCTCGTGAGTCACCACATGGGCATGCATCCAGAAGGTGCCCGGTCGGGGGACAAAGTCGTAAGAGCGCGTTTCCCCCGGCGCCATCAGGGGCACGGTGTTGGGTGCGCCGTCCTGCGCGTTGGGCGGGATCTGGCCGTGCCAGTGCACGATCGTCGGCTCACTGAGATCGTTGGTCAGATCGACGCGGAACCTTGCGCCGGGGTTCAGGGTCAGGCCCTGTCCCTTGGGACCATTGATGCCGAAAACCGTTGCAGCGCGGCCATTGATGTCAAGCGTGCGGGTGCCGGCCGACAGGGTGATCGGGGATGCCGTCTGCGCCTGGGACAGGCGCGGCATCTGTGTGGCCGCAAGTGCGGCCGCGCTTGCGGCGATGAAGCTGCGGCGGGAAAGAGTGTTCATGATGTCTCCTCGGGACGAAGGTCCCGTTTCCGATGGGTCGAGGAAGCCGCGGGCATCGGGCCCCCGGCACGATCAGAGGAGACGGAGTTTCGGAGGCCGTTCGGTCAGACCGGGCACATTGCCGGTCGGCATCGCCACGGTGGGCAGGGCGTGGCGGACGGGAGGATCGGCTCGATGCGGTGTGTCCAAAGAGGACGGCATGTAGGCCAGAAGGCAGGAACAATGCGCCAGGCAGGCCCCGGCATCCTTCATGCCACAGCCATGATCGGCGATGCAGGACGATCCGTTCCCGCCGTCAGGCTGGCCCATCATGGCCGCATGCATCGCATGTCCCCGAGACATCGCCGCCGACATCCGCGCCGCATGGGCGGCGGAGACCGCCGTCACGACGGTGAACGCAAGGATGCCAAGCAAGGTGACGAGTCGGACGATCATGCCGCAAGGATAGGCACTGCCCCGCGGCACTGTCCATTGTCGCGCAAGGCGCGCCTCTGACAGCGCCTCTCACTTCGGCGTGACGACAATGCACCCGGCCGCGGGTGAGGGCGTCCACCTGGGCCAAAGCGGTGCGGCAGGGCCGCAAAACCGCCCGTCTGCCGGCGAGCCGATCTCAGTCCTCGCGCTCGGGATCGAAGGCGAGAAGTCGCAGCGCGTTCAGCGTGACCAGCACCGTCGCCCCGGTATCGGCCATGACGGCGATCCAGAGCCCGGTCGCGCCGAGGATGGTCGTCACCAGAAACACCGCCTTGAGGCCAAGCGCGATCGCCACGTTCTGCCGGATGTTCGCCATGGCGGCGCGAGCAAGGCGGATCTTGCCGGCCACGTCGGTCAGCCGGTTGCGCAGGATCGCGGCATCGGCGGTCTCGAGCGCGACCTCTGTGCCCGAGCCCATGGCCACGCCGACATGGGCGGTGGCGAGCGCCGGGGCATCGTTGATGCCGTCGCCCACCATCATCACGCGGCCCCGGGCCGTCATCTCGCGGATCGCCGCGAGCTTGTCTTCGGGCATCAGCTCGGCGCGGTGCCCGATGCCCAGCCCGTCCGAAATGGCCGCGGCGGTGCGCCGGTTGTCGCCGGTCAGCATGACCGATCCCACGCCAAGCGCCTTGAGCTGCTGCACCGCGCGGGCGGCATCCTCCCGGGGTTCGTCGCGGAGCGCGACCAGCCCGACAAGCCGGCTTTGACGGAAGACCGCGACGACCGTCTTGCCCTCTGCCTCCATGCCCGCCACCGCCTCGTCTGCGCGCGCGTCGAGGAGGCCGCGTTCCGCCGCGAACCGCGGCGAGCCGACCCAGGCCGGTTCCCCCTCGACCACGGCTTCGGCGCCCTTGCCCGGCAGCGCTTTGGCGGCGGTCGCGGCGAGCGACGGGACGCCCAGAGCTTCCGCGCGCGACAGGATCGCCTGCGCCAGAGGATGGCCCGATCGCGCCTCGACGGCGGCGGCCAGCGCCAGCACCTCGGCCTCCGATCCGGTTACGGACACCACATCGGTGACGCGCGGCTTGCCCCGGGTCAGGGTTCCCGTCTTGTCGAAGGCGACATGGGTGGTGGCCGCCGCGGCCTCGATCACCGCGCCGCCCTTCATCAGAAGCCCCCGCCGCGCGCCCGACGCCAGCGCCGAGGCGATGGAGGCCGGCACCGAGATCACCAGCGCGCAGGGGCATCCGATCAGCAAGAGCGCCAGCGCGCGGTAGATCCAGCTGTCCCAGGCCTGCGCGAAGGCGAGGGGCGGAACGATCGCCACCAGCACCGCGACCCCGACGACGGCCGGCATGTAGATGCGGCTGAAACGGTCGATGAAACGCTCGGTCGGCGCGCGGGCGCTTTCGGCTTCCTCGACCAGCCGGATGATGCGAGCGATGGTATTGTCCGCGGCCGATCTGGTGACCCGGACCCGCAGCGCCGCCTCGGCATTGATCGAGCCGGCAAGGACCGGGGCGCCGGGTTCCTTCGGATTCGGCACACTCTCGCCGGTGACGGGGCTTTCGTCCACGCCCGAGATGCCCTCGATCACCGTGCCGTCTGCCGGAACCCGGTCGCCCGGTCGCACCAGAACGATCTGGCCCACCTCCAACCGGTCAGCCGGGATCACCTTGGTCTTGCCGCCCACCTCCAGAAGCGCGGTCTTCGGCACCAGACGCGAAAGCGCCCGGATCCCGTCGCGGGCCCGGTTCGCCGCGACGCCTTCGAGAACCTCGCCCACGGCGAAGAGAAAGACGACGAGCGCCGCTTCCTCGGCGGCACCGATGACAAGCGCGCCGCTGGCGGCGATGGTCATCAGCATCTCGATCGTGAAGGGCATCCCCGCCCGGGCAGAGGCGACGGCGCGGCGCGCGATGGGCGCGAGGCCGATGAGCGTGGCGAGGACGAAGGACCAGCTCGCCACCTGCGGCGAGGCGAACAGCTTCACCGCCCATGCCGCGGCAAGGAGGAGCCCGGTGCCGATCGCCAGCCGGCCCTTCGCGGTTTCATGCCAACGAGCACCGGGCGCGGGCCGGGCCTCGGGCTCGGGCAATTCGGCCTCCGCGTCAAGGGCTTCCGCAATCTCCTGCGCCGCGCCCGAGGGGGAAAGCTGCGCGCCGTCGGGCAGCACGAAGCCTTCCCGGCCGGGGCGCGACCCTTTCGCCCCGATCCCGTAGCCGAGCCGCCGGACGGCCGCCTCGATCTGGTCGCGCGGGGTCTGGCCCTCGTCGAGCGTCAGGCGAAGCCGCTCGGACATCAGCGCGACCTCGACATCGCGCACGCCCGGCAGGCGTTCGACCGCAGCCCGCACCTTGCCGGCGCAAGAGGCGCAGTCCATGCCCGAGACTGTCCATTCGCAGGTTGCACTCTCGTTCGTCATCCTCAAACCCGTCCACCCCGCCCGGCGGGAAAGCTTGCCTTTGCCGAGTCGGCAACGTAAAGTCTCCAGCAGCTATAGGTTCAAGGGGAATCCGATGCTCACCATCGGAAAACTGGGCGAAGCGGCCGGCGTGAAGGTGCCGACGATCCGCTATTACGAGCAGATCGGCCTCCTGCCGGAGCCAGAGCGCAGCGCCGGGAACCAGCGGCTCTATGGGCAGAAGGCATTGGACCGGCTGGCCTTCATCCGTCATGCCCGCGAACTCGGCTTTCCGCTGGACGCGATCCGCGACCTTCTCAGCCTGGCGGACGATCCCGACCAGCCCTGCGCGGCCGCCGATGCCATCGCCAATAGGCAGCTTGCCGCCGTAGAGGCGCGGATCGCGCGGCTCATGGCATTGAGGACAGAGCTGGAGCGGATGATCACGCAATGCGCACAGGGCACCGTGGCCGATTGCCGGGTGATCGAGGTGCTGGGGGATCATGCCCTCTGCGCGACCGATCACCGGCATCCGGAAAGCGCGGCAGTATCGTGACCGCACCCGGCACCCTCGCCACCTATGCCGGTGCCGCCCTGGCCGAGATCACGGGCTGTTTCGCGGTCTGGGCCTGGATGCGTCAGGGGGCGAGCGCGCTCTGGCTGGTCCCCGGCCTTGCCAGCCTTGCCGCCTTCGCCTGGCTCCTGATCCTTGCCCCGTCGGATGTCGCGGGGCGGGCCTATGCTGCCTATGGCGGGGTCTATATCGCCGCCTCGCTCCTCTGGCTGTGGCTGGTCGAGAAACAGCGGCCGGACAGCTGGGACCTGACAGGCGCCCCAATCTGTCTTGTCGGCGCGGCGGTGATCCTGTTCACCCCACGGAGCATTTAGGTGCGAGCGATGCTGAAAATCCTTGCCGACCGCAGGTATCGCCATCTGTTCGCGGCTCAGGTCGCAGCACTTCTGGGCACGGGGCTTGCCACGGTCGCGCTCGGCCTGTTGGCCTATGATCTGGCAGGCGACAACGCAGGCCTGGTGCTGGGCACCGTCTTCACCATCAAGATGGTGGCCTTTGTCGGCATCGCCCCGGTCGCCGGAGCTTTCGCGAACCGGGTGAACCGCCGCGCGTTGTTGATTGCACTTGACCTGGTGCGTGCGGGTGCAGCGCTCTGCCTGCCCTTCGTGACCGAGGTATGGCAAGTCTATGCTTTGATCTTCCTGCTGCAATCGGCGTCCGCCGCCTTCACGCCGACCTTCCAGGCGACCATCCCGGACGTGCTGCCGGAGGAGGCGCGCTACACGCGGGCGCTGTCGCTCTCGCGGCTGGCCTATGACCTCGAGAACATCGTCAGCCCGATGCTGGCCGGGCTCCTGCTTGCGGTGATGAGCTACAACTCCCTCTTCCTTGGAACGGTGGTGGGGTTTGCAGCTTCCGCGGTGCTGGTCATCTCGGTCCTGCTGCCAAGCCCGAAACCGTCCGAGCCGCGCGGCATCTACGACCGCACGACGCGCGGCATCCGCATCTATCTCGCAACACCGCGCCTGCGCGGGTTGCTGGCGCTGAACCTCGCCGCCGCAGCCGGGGGCGCGATGGTGCTGGTCAACTCGGTGGTGCTGGTGCGCAGCACGCTGGGGCTGGACGCATCGGCGCTCGCCTGGACGCTGTTCGCCTTCGGCGCGGGCTCGATGCTGGCCGCGCTGGCACTGCCGAAGCTGCTCGATCGTGTG
>JACXUX010000473.1 GCA_014763725.1 Rhodobacterales bacterium | reverse complement strand
CATCGTGATGCCGGTGGCCACGCCCAGGACGAAGTTGATCCCGAACAGCGTGCCCCAGAATTTCGTCATCTGCCGCCAGACGGGGCGGTTGGTCATGACGTAGACCGTCTCCATGATCGCGACCAGGATCGACAGACCCAGCGTCAGCGGCACGAAGAGGAAGTGATACATGGCTGTCATGGCGAACTGCAGCCGTGACAGCTCGACGATGCCGAAGTCCATGATGTCTCCTTAAAACGGGGCGGGGAAAGGTTCCCCGCAGATACAGGATTGCGCCTGTCTAGACCTGCCCGCCCGATCCGGCCTTGACCTGAGTCAACATTCATGCACCGCCGAGGCGACATTCCGTCAGGGGCAGGACGCGGTCGGCAAAGGCCGTTTCCTCGGCCCGGTGGGCGGCCATCAGCAGCGCCGCGCCGGGCAGGAGGGCGCGCAGCCCCTGCAGCACGGCGGTCGCGGTGGCGGCCTCCAGCCCCTCGGTCGGTTCGTCCAGCAGCAGAAGGCGCGGACGGCGCAGCGCGGCGCGGGCCAGCGTAAGGCGGCGCGCCTCGCCCCCCGACAACCCGCTGCCGCCGGGGCCCAGCCGCGCGCCCAGCCCGCCGCGCGCCGCGACCACGCGATCCAGCTGCACCGCGCGCAGGGCGGCCCACAGGTCGGCGTCGTCCGCATCGGGGGCAGCCAGGCGCAGCGCCTGGGCGAAGCTGCCCGCCATCAGCGCGCTGCGCTGGGGCAGCAGGGTGACGGCGGCGCGCAACTCGGGCTCGGGCCAGGCGGCCAGGGGGCGGCCGGCCAGGTCGATGCGGCCCGCGGCGGGCGGGATCAGCCCGGCGATGGACAACAGCAGCGTCGACTTGCCCGACCCGCTGGCCCCGGTCAGCGCCAGCACCTGCCCCGGCGCCAGGTCGAAGGACAGGCCCTGCACCAGCACGCGCCCCCCGCCGGGGCGGTTCAGCGCCAGATCGGCCACCCGCAGCAGGGGCGCGGCGGGGTCGGCTGTGGCCGGGGCCGCGGGCACCGGCACGGGGGCTGCGGCGGCCAGCCCGCTGCGGACGCGCCGCGCCGCCTCGACCATGCGGCCCAGGTCGGACACGGCGCGGCGCATCGGTGCCACCGCCTCAACCAGGGCCAGCGCGACAAAGAAGCCCAGCGCCGCCTGCGCCGGGCTGATCGCCCCCGCCTGCGCCAGCGCCAACCCCAGGCCCAGCGCCGCCGCCGCCGTGACGGTCGAGATCAGCGCCAGGACCTGCGCGCCACGCTGGACGCGGC
>JACXUX010000146.1 GCA_014763725.1 Rhodobacterales bacterium | reverse complement strand
CGCAGCCCCCTCACGACACCCCCCGCCTGCCTGGCGCGATGATGGACAACCGCCGCGCGGCATGCAACGCATCGGCCATGGCCCCGAAACCGCCCCGTCTGTCCGTCCGCGCGCTGATCCTGCATCAGGACCGGCTGCTTGTCGTCAATGCCTGGCCCGAGGGCGTGTCCGACCTGTGGTGCGCCCCGGGCGGCGGGGTCGAGCCCCACACCAGCCTGCCCGACAACCTGAGGCGCGAGGTGTTCGAGGAAACCGGCCTGCGCATCACCGTGGGCGCGCCCTGTCTGGTCAACGAATTCCACGACCCGGCGTCGGATTTCCACCAGGTCGACATCTATTTCCGCTGTGCCGCGCCCGATCCGCGGCTGGACCCGGACTGGCGCGACCCCGAGGGCATCGTGACCCGCCGCCGCTGGGTCACGCGGGCGGAACTGGCCGGCCTGCGGTTCAAGCCCGACAGCCTGCCCCAGGCCGCCTGGGGCCGGGACGGCCTGCTGTATGACGCGCTGGAGCCGATCCTGCGATGACCGTCGTGATCCGCCCGCTGACCGCGCCCGACGATCTGGCCGCGGTGCAGGCGCTGCAGGCCGATCTGGCCGATTACTGGGCGCTGGCCGGGGACAACCGCGATCCCGCCACCCGTGCGGCCGACTTCTTCACCGAGGCGCCGCCCGGCTGCGACCCGGCGGCGTCGCAGCGGCTGGGGCTGATCGTCGATGGCCGGCTGGCGGGGCTGGCCGAACTGTCCTTCGGCTTTCCGGGGCCCCAGGATGCCTATCTGGGCCAGATGCTGCTGGCGCCCGCGGCGCGCGGGCGGGGCCATGGCCGCATCCTGCTGGCCGGGATCGAGGCGCGCGCCCGCGCGGCCCGGGCGCCTGCGCTCTATCTGGGGGTGCTCGAGGCGAACCCCCGCGGCCGCGCCTTCTGGCTGCGCGAAGGGTTCCGGCCCACGGGCGTGTCGCGCCGCGACGACAGCCACGACCCGCCGCAGGTGATCCACCGCCTGGTCAAGCCGCTGGAATGAAAAAGGGCGCCTTGCGGCGCCCTTTCCCGTGGAACCTGGGGACAGGATCAGAAGTCCATCCCGCCGCCCATGCCGCCGGGCATGCCGCCGGCCGGGGCCGACTTGGGCTCGGGCTTGTCGGCGATCATCGCCTCGGTGGTGATCAGCAGGCCGGCGACCGAGGCCGCATCCTCCAGCGCGGTGCGCACCACCTTGGCCGGGTCGATCACGCCGAAGGCGAACATGTCGCCATACTCTTCGGTCTGGGCGTTGAAGCCGAACGACTTGTCGCTCGATTCGCGCACCTTGCCGGCAACGACCGAACCGTCGACGCCCGCGTTTTCGGCGATCTGGCGCAGCGGGGCCTCCAGCGCCTTGCGGACGATGGTGATGCCCGCGTTCTGGTCGGCGTTGGCGCCGGTCAGACCTTCCAGCGTCTTGCCGGCCTGGATCAGGGCCACGCCGCCGCCGACGACGATGCCTTCCTGCACGGCCGCGCGGGTCGCGTTCAGGGCGTCATCGACGCGGTCCTTGCGTTCCTTGACCTCGACTTCGGTCATGCCGCCGACGCGGATCACCGCAACGCCGCCCGCCAGTTTCGCCACACGTTCCTGCAGCTTCTCGCGGTCGTAGTCGCTGGTGGTTTCCTCGATCTGGGTGCGGATCTGGGCCACGCGGGCCTCGATTTCCGCCTTTTCACCGGCGCCGTCGACGACGGTGGTGTTGTCCTTGTTGATCGAGATGCGCTTGGCGCGGCCCAGCATGTCGATCGTGACGTTCTCGAGCTTCATGCCCAGATCGTCCGAGATGACCTGTCCGCCCGTCAGGATGGCGATGTCCTGCAGCATGGCCTTGCGGCGGTCGCCGAAGCCCGGGGCCTTGACGGCGGCGATCTTCAAGCCGCCACGCAGCTTGTTCACCACCAGGGTGGCCAGGGCTTCGCCCTCGACATCCTCGGCGATGATCAGCAGCGGCTTCTGCGACTGGATCACCGATTCCAGCAGCGGAACCATCGGCTGCAGCGAGCTCAGCTTCTTCTCGTGGATCAGGATCAGCGCGTCATCCAGTTCCGCGATCATCTTGTCGGCGTTGGTCACGAAATAGGGCGACAGGTAGCCGCGGTCGAACTGCATGCCTTCGACGACTTCGACTTCGGTCTCGAGGCCCTTGTTCTCTTCGACGGTGATCACGCCCTCGTTGCCGACCTTCTGCATCGCATCGGCGATGAAGCGGCCGATCTGCGCCTCGCCGTTGGCCGAGATGGTGCCGACCTGGGCCACTTCGTCGCTGTCCTTGACGGGACGCGAGGCAGCCTTGATCGCCTCGACCACCTTGTGCGTGGCCAGATCGATGCCGCGCTTCAGGTCCATCGGGTTCATGCCGGCGGCCACGGCCTTCAGGCCTTCGCGGACGATCGCCTGGGCCAGGACGGTGGCGGTGGTGGTGCCGTCGCCAGCCTCGTCATTGGTGCGCGAGGCGACTTCCTTCACCATCTGCGCGCCCATGTTCTCGAACTTGTCGGACAGTTCGATTTCCTTGGCGACGCTGACGCCGTCCTTGGTGATGCGCGGGGCGCCGAACGACTTCTCGATCACCACGTTGCGGCCCTTGGGGCCCAGCGTCACCTTGACCGCATCGGCGAGGATGTTCACGCCATGCAGCATCCGGTCGCGGGCATCGCTGTCGAATTTGACTTCCTTGGCAGCCATGTCTTGCTCCTTGGGATTGGGATTTCGGAAAGGCTCGATCCGTCAGGCCGCCGTCAGGCGATGATGCCGAGGATGTCGCTTTCCTTCATGATCAGCAGCTCTTCGCCGTTCAGCGTCACTTCCGTGCCCGACCACTTGCCGAACAGGATGCGGTCGCCGGCCTTGACCGAGGGGGCGATCAGTTCGCCCGAATCCTTGCGGGCGCCTTCGCCCACGGCCACCACTTCGCCCTCGGCGGGCTTTTCCTTGGCGGTGTCGGGGATGATCAGACCGCCCTTGGTCTTTTCGTCGCTCTGGACGCGCTTGACCAGCACGCGGTCATGAAGCGGTTTGAAAGCCATCTGAGAACACTCCCTAGGTTCCAGGTTGGATGAGATTAGCACTCACCCCGGGCGAGTGCCAACGGCGTCACAGGTAGGCGCAGGGGCGCCGCCTGTCAACGCCCCCGACCCGCGGAAAATGCCGTGCCGGGCGCGCGGCCCCCTTGGCAGCGGGCGCGCGCCGCGCCACGTAAGGGCCATGACGATCCGCCGCGCCGCCCTGGGACTGGTTCTTGCGCTGCTGCCCGCCCTGCCCGGGGCGGCGCAGGGCGGCTGCACGGGGCCTGACCTGATCGCCGCGCTGCCCGAATCAGACCGATCGGCCCTGGTTCAGGCCGCAGACGCCGTGCCCTTTGCCCGCGGTCTGGTCTGGCAGGCCACGCGCGGCGGCCAGGTGGTGCATCTGGTCGGCACCCATCACCTGGACGATGCGCGCCACGGCGCGCTGATGGACCGGATCGCGCCGCTGATCGACGGCGCGGCCACCGTGCTGGTCGAGGCCGGGCCCGAGCAGGAGCGGGCACTGGCCGCCGAGATCGCCGCCCGCCCCGGCCTGATGTTCCGAACCGAGGGGCCGGGTATGGACCAGCGGCTGCCCCCCGCCCTGTGGCAGAAACTGTCGGCCGCGGTCGCCGCGCGCGGCGTGTCGCCGCAGCTGGCCGCGCGGATGCAGCCCTGGTATCTGTCCATTCTGCTGGGGGTGCCGGGCTGTGCGGCCGGGGATCTGGCGCAGGGCCGCCGCGGGCTGGACCAGCGGGTCATCGCCCGGGCCGGCGAACGCGGCGTGCCGGTGGCGGCGCTGGAACCCTTTGACACCGTGCTGACGATGTTCGCGGGGCTGGATCCGGCCGAACAGGACCGGATGCTGGAGCTGACCCTGGGCCAGATCGACCAGGCCGATGCCATGGCCGCGACCCTGGCCGGGATCTATTTCGCGCGCGAAACGCGGCTCGCCTGGGAATTCACCCGGCATCTGGCCCTGACCGCCCCCGGGGCCGACCTGGCCGAGGTCGAGGCCTCGCTGGCGCGGATGGAACAGGCGCTGGTGACCGACCGCAACCGCGCCTGGGTGCCGGTGATCGAGGCCGCCGCGGCAACGGGACCGGTGGTCGCGGCCTTTGGCGCGCTGCACCTGCCGGGCGAGGCGGGCGTGCTGGCGCTGCTGCAGCGCAACGGCTGGACGATCACCCCGCACTGACGGCCAGCGCCCATTTCCCGCCCCGGGAAATGGGCCGATCTTTTGCAAAAGATCGGCACTTATGCTGCGATGCAGCATCAGGCCCGCGTGACAAGCCGCCGGGCCTTGCCTATAAGGCGGGGGAATGCCCCCCGCTGTTGAAGGTTTTCGCATGATCAAGGTTTTCGGCCACAAGGCCCCCGACACCGACTCGACCGGTTCGCCCATCATCTGGGCCTGGTTTCTGACCGAGGTGAAGGGCACCCCCGCCACGCCCTGCCTTCTGGGCGAACCCAATACCGAGGCCGCCTTCGTGCTGCAGCACTGGGGCCTGCCCAAGCCGCAGATCATCGCCGATGTGACCGCCGAGGACAGCTGCGTGATCGTCGACACCAACAACCCCGCGGAACTGCCGCCCTCGATCAACGAGGCCAAGGTCGTGGGCATCATCGACCACCACCTGCTGGCCGGCGGCATCAAGACCAAGTCGCCGATCGACATCACCATCCGCCCGCTGGCCTGCACCGCGACCATCCTGCACGATCTGATGGGCGCGGATGTCGCGAAGGCGCCCGCCGCCATCAAGGGCGCGATGCTGTCCTGCATCCTGTCGGACACGCTGGAATTCCGCAGCCCGACCACCACCGCGCATGACCGTGCCGTGGCCGAGGCGCTGGCCGCCGACCTGGGCGTGTCGATCCCCGAACTGGCAGCGCAGATGTTCGAGGCGAAGTCGGACGTGTCCGCCTATTCCGACGCGGCGCTGCTGCGGATGGACGGCAAGGAATATGAGGTGGCCGGCAAGCAGCTGCGCATCAGCGTGCTGGAAACCACTGCGCCCCAGGTCCTGCTGGCGCGCAAGGACAGCCTGATGGCCGCGATGCCCGGCGTGGCGGCAGAGGACGGCGCCGATCAGGTGCTGCTGTTCATCATCGACATCCTGAAGGAGGAGGCGACGCTGCTGGTGCCGAACGATCTGGTCAAGTCGATCGCCGAGGCCTCGTTCCCCTGCAAGGTCGAGGGCGACATGGTCGTGCTGCCCGGCATCATGAGCCGCAAGAAGCAGATCATCCCGGCGCTGAAGCTGTGAGGTCGCCTCGGGGGGCCTTGCGCCCCCCGCCGCGGCCGGGGCGGGCCCCGGCCGCGCCCCCCGCAGGGTATTTGGATCAAGAGGAAGGGCAGGCCGCCCCCTGGCCCGTTCCCGAGGGGGTGGCATGACCCGCATCATCGACAGTCTGGATGAGGTTTCGGCGGGCTATGACGCGCTGCTCTGCGACCTCTGGGGCTGTCTGCATGACGGGCGCCGCGCCTTTGCGCAGGCGGTGGCGGCGCTGCGACGCTTTCGCGACCGGGGCGGGCGGGTGCTGCTGCTGACCAATTCGCCGCGCCCCACGCCCGCGGTGGCCGCCCAGCTGGACCGGCTGGAGGTGCCGCGCGACGCCTGGGACGGGATCGCCAGTTCCGGCGATGCGGCGCAGTTCGCGCTGTTTTCCGGCGCCGTGGGGCGGCGGGTGTTCCACCTGGGCCCGCCCAAGGACGAAAGCTTCTTTGCCGATTGCGCGCCCGATCTGGCACCGCTGGCGGCCGCGGCCGGGATCGAGCGGGTTCCGCTGGAGGCGGCCGAGGGCGTGGTCTGCACCGGTCTTCACGACGACCTGACCGAGACGCCCGAGGACTATCGCGCGCTGCTGGCCGCAGCCAAGGCGCGCGATTTGCCGATGCTGTGTGCCAACCCCGACCTGATGGTGGATTACGGCGACCGCCGCATCTGGTGCGCGGGCGGGCTGGCGCAGGCCTATGCCGAACGGGGGGGGCGGGTGCTCTACTTCGGCAAGCCGCATCCGCCGATCTATGACCTGGCGCGGCGGCGGCTGGCGGCGCTGGGGCTGGACGGCCAGGCGCGGTGCCTGGCCATCGGCGACGGGCCGGGCACCGACATCGCGGGCGCGCGGGGCGAGGGGATCGACGCGCTGTTCGTCACCGGCGGGCTGACCGCGGGCGCCTTCGGCCCCGATCCGGCCCGGCCCGCGGCCGACCTGCTGGCGGCGTGGCTGGGGCATCAGGGGCTGGCGCCGGCCTATGCGATCGGTCAGCTTCGCTAGGGTGCGACAACATTCTTGCGACCTTCGGCGCTGTTTTCGCAATTTCCTTGCGCACAGGCTTGCGCTGCGGCGCAGCGTGCCCTAGGGTTTCGGCATCAGGCGAAGGATTCGACGGATGCTGGACAACATGCCCCGCGGGACGATCTGCATCGAAGACATCGAGATCGGCATGACCCGCGATCTGCGCAAGACCGTGACCGACCGCGACATCGAGCTGTTTGCCGAGGTCTCGACCGATCACAACCCCGTGCATCTGGACGACGACTATGCACGCGACACGCGCTTTGGCGGCCGGATCGCGCATGGGATGCTGACGGCCTCGCTGATCTCGGCCGTGATCGGGGAACAGCTGCCCGGCCATGGCACCGTCTATCTGGGGCAGAGCCTGAAGTTCATGGCCCCCGTCCGGCCCGGCGATACCGTGGTGGCCGAGGTGCGCGTGACCGCGATCGACTATGCCCGCCGCCGCGTGACGCTTGAAACCCAGTGCGCCGTGGGTAATACGGTGGTGCTGAAGGGCGAGGCGCTGGTCATGGCGCCCAGCCGCAAGTTCGACTGACGGCGGGCGCCCCGCCACCCGCGGGGGAAGATGCGGATCTACCGTCACTGGCAAGGGCTGGACCCGGATGCGCGCGGCGCCTCGGCCGCGATGGGCAACTTCGACGGCGTGCACCTGGGCCACCGCGCGGTGATCGAGGCCGCGCGCCACCCCGCCGCGCCCCTGGCCGTGGTGACGTTCGAGCCGCAC
>JACXUX010000472.1 GCA_014763725.1 Rhodobacterales bacterium | reverse complement strand
CGGGCGGCGCCCGTCCACGCTGTCCACAGGCGGCGGCGCGCCGGCGGCGGGTCCGCTTGGGCCGGGCCAGCGGTGGAGCGTGGCGCGCAAGCGGGCGGTTGTGCTTCGGCTGATCGCGGGCGAGCCGGTGGAGCTGGTGTCGCGCGAGATCGGCGTGCCGGTGTTCAAGCTCGAGCGCTGGCGCGAGAAGGCGGAGGCGGCTCTGGAGGGGGCGCTCAAGGAGCGCGAGACCGAGCCCGACGGGCCCGAACTCGCCGCCGCGCTGCAACGGATCGGCGAGCTGAGCATGGAAGTGGAGCTTCTGCGCGCGAAGATGGGGCAGCCCTCCGGCCCTTTGGCCCGGCGGAGGTGGCGGTGATGGCCGGCTCGGTCTCTCCCGCCACGGGCCGTGCTTACGGCGTCGCGCGGGTGTGCGCGGTCTGGGGCGTGCCGCGATCATCGTTCTACCTGGCCCGGCACGCCGCGCAGGACCCGGCGTCTGCGCCGCCGAAGGCGCGACGCGGGCCGAAGCCCGCGGTCCCGGACACGGAACTGCTGGCGGCGATCCGGGCCGACCTCGCCCGCTCGCCCTGGTCGGGCGAGGGCCATCGCAAGGTCTGGGCGCGGCTGCGGGTTCAGGACGGCCTGCGCGTCGCCCGCAAAAGAGTGTTGCGGCTGATGCGCGAGAACGCCCTGCTCTCGCCGCACCGCGCCCGGCCGCGCCCCGCCGCAGACCACGACCGCAAGATCATCACCGAGGCGCCGAATGTGATGTGGGCCATCGACGGCACGCAGGTCGCCACGGTGAAGGACGGCAAGGTCTGGCTCTTCGCCACCGTCGAGCACTGGAACGCCGAGGCGCTGGGGTGGCATGTCGCCAAGCGCGGCACGCGCCGCGAGGCCCTGCAGGCCATGGGCATGGCGGTGCGCCAGCAGTTCGGCCATCTCGGTCGCGACGCAGCCCGCGGCGTCCAGCTGCGCCACGATCACGGCAGCTGCTTCATGGCCGAGGACTTCCAGAACCAGACACGGGCCTGGGGCATGACGCCGAGCTTCGCCTTCGTCGGCCAGCCCCAAACCAACGGCGTCGTCGAGCGGTTCTTCCGCACCCTGAAGGAGCAGATCGTCCACGGCCGCGTCTTCGAGACCATCGAAGACTTCCGCGAGGCCGTGCGCGCCTTCATGGCCCGCTACAACGCCGAATGGCTGATCGAGAAAAACGGCCACCTCAGCCCGCACGCCCTGCGACGCCAACATGAGCTTGCGATCATGCCTATGGCCGCGTAACCCA
>JACXUX010000145.1 GCA_014763725.1 Rhodobacterales bacterium | reverse complement strand
ATGTAGTCGTCGAACTCTCCGTGGATCGGCTGCCACAGCGCATGCACGATGCCGAGCGCCGTGTAACAGTCCTTCACCTCGTCGACGATGATGCGCAGCGTTCGGGCGGGGGATCTGGCGGCAGCGGTTCTGGCGGTGGCCCTGGGCTGCGGGCCCGCGCTGGCCGAGGGGCTGAACCTGTCGGGGTCGACCCGGTCGCGCGCCACGCTGTTCGACGCCCAGACCCGGCTGCTGGACAGCCGCCTGTCGCGGCAATACGAGGGGTCCGTCCGGCTGCGCCCCAAGGCCGAGACGGTGCCGATCCCGCGCTATGCCGGCAGCTATCGCGGCGCCCATCTGCAGACCGCCCGCGCCGCCGCCCGCCGCCATGGCGTGCCCGAGGATCTGTTCCTGCGCCTGGTCCAGCAGGAAAGCGGCTGGAACCCGCAGGCCGTGTCGCACAAGGGGGCCACGGGGCTGGCGCAGCTGATGCCGGATACGGCGCGCGCGCTGGGGGTGGACATGCACGACCCCGAACAGAACCTGGACGGCGGGGCGCGCTACCTGCGGCGGATGTATGACCGGTTCGGCAGCTGGCGGCTGGCGCTGGCGGCCTATAACGCGGGCCCCGGCGCGGTCGAGGAACATGGCGGCATCCCGCCCTATGCCGAAACCCAGGCCTATGTGAAGGCGATCCTGGGGTCGGCCTGACGGCCGGCCGAGGCGCGCGCGATCGGCACGCCGGGGGCCGTGCCGCATGATCTCGGCGCCCGACAGCTTGCCCGCCACCACATGCGCGGTCAGCACCTTGACCAGCATGTCCTTGTTTTCCGGCTTCAGCAGCGTCTCGACGGTGCCCGCGGGCAGGGCGGCAAAGGCGTCGTTCACGGGGGCAAAGACGGTGAAGGGGCCGGGGCCCGACAGCGCCTCGACCAGGCCCGCGGCCTGGACGGCGGCCACCAGCGTGGTGTGGTCGGCCGAGTTCACGGCATTCTCGACGATGGTCCTGGTCTCGAACATCGGCGCGCCGCCGACCATCGGGTTTTCGGCCAGCGCGGGGGCGGCGGTGATCAGCAGGGCAGCCAGAATGGCGGCGGGGGTTTTCATCGGTCTCTCTCCTGTCCGGGACGGCCGATCCGTTCGACCGTTCGACGGGTAAACGGCGCGGGACTGCGACAGTTTCGCGCGCAGGGCCCTGGGGCGGCCGCCTCACGCGGACGTGACCCGGGGCCGCGGGCGCCGAAGCCTCTGGCCCCGCGGGCCGGCTTGCGCTAAGCGCAGGTCATCCCCTGCAGGAGGCCCCGATGAAAGCCGCCGTCATCACCTTTCCCGGATCGAACTGCGACCGCGACCTGGCCGTGGCCTTTGCCGCCGCGGGCGCCCGGGTCGCGCGCGTCTGGCACAAGGACGCGGCCCTGCCGCCGGGCACCGATGTGGTGGGCATTCCGGGCGGCTTTTCCTTTGGCGACTATCTGCGCTGCGGCGCGATCGCGGCGCGCAGCCCGATCGCGCGGGCGGTGATCGACCATGCCCGGCGCGGCGGCTATGTGCTGGGGGTGTGCAACGGCTTTCAGGTGCTGACCGAAACCGGCCTGCTGCCCGGGGTGCTGATGCGCAACGCGGGGCTGCGGTTCGTCTGCCGGATGCTGGACCTGCGGGTCGAAACGACGGACAGCGCCTTTACCGGCGGCTATGCGCCGGGGCAGGTGGTGACGATCCCGGTCGCGCATCACGACGGCAACTATACCGCCGATGCCGACACGCTGGCGCGGCTGCGTGACCAGGACCGGATCGCCTTCCGCTATGTCCAGAACCCCAATGGCGCGATGGATGACATCGCCGGCATCCTGTCGGAGAACCGCCGCGTCCTGGGCATGATGCCGCATCCCGAACGGGTGATCGACCCCGCGCAGGGCGGCACCGACGGGTCGGTGCTTTTCCGCCATCTGCTGGGCCAGCTGGCCACGGCCTGACAACCGGCGCTTGAGGCGGCCGGCCGCAGTGCCTACCTTGCCCCCATGACGCGCAGCCCCGATGCCCCTGCGGACGACCTGGCCCCCGCGCCGGACCGCGGCCCCGAGCCCGAAGAGGCGCCGGGCCTGTCGTGGCGGGTGCGGCTGGCGGTGGCGGTGCTGGTCGTGCTGTCGGTCGTCACGGTGCTGGCCACGCATCGCTGGCTGACCGACCGGTTCACCGAAACCACGCGCAACCGGGCGGAACTGCGGCTGTCGCTCTATTCCGGCAACGTCTCGTCCGAGCTGCAGCGCAACTCGGTCGTGCCGCTGCTGCTGTCGCGCGACCCGGAACTGATCTCGGCGCTGGATGCTCGGGTCTATACCCAGACCTCGGCCCGGCTGATCACCTTTCAGCAGGAGATCGGCGCGGCGGCGATCCTGCTGCTGGACGCCGACGGGCGCACGGTGGCGGCCACCCAGCGCACCCGGCTGGGCACCAGCCACCGCACGGCCGCGCATTTCATCGACGCCCAGCGCGCGCGAGAGACGATCTTCACCCTTGCCCCGCGCGAAACCGCGGGGTTCGAATTCACCTATTCCCGCGCGATCCGCGCGCAGGGGCGGTTGCTGGGCGTGATCGTGGTCGAGGTCGACCTGGCCAAATACGAACGCGCCTGGGCCGGCATCCAGGATGCGGTGGCGGTGACCGATGCCGCGGGCGTCGTGCTCTTGTCGACCGTGCCGCGCTGGCGCGGCCTGCCGCTGGACGAGGCGCTGAAACAGCGCGACGCGCCCAGTGCGGTGGAACGTGCGCTGCAGGCGGCCAACGAATTCACCCAGAACCGCCCCGATGCCTATGTGGGCGGCCGCGCGGTGATGCAGACCCAGGCGCGCGTGCCCTTCCGCGGCTGGCGCATCGTGGCCTTTACCGCCTATGACAGCGTGCGCGACCGGGTGAATTCGGTCATCGCGCTGGAAATCATGGGCTTTGCCATCCTGCAGGCGCTGACCTTCTATGTCATGTCGCGCCGCGCCTGGTCGCGCACCGCCTTCTTTCAGCGCGAATCGGCCGAACTGCGGGTGCTGAACGCCCGCCTGCAGCGCGAGATCGCCGAACGCGAAAAGGTGCAGAAGACGCTGGAGGTGGCCGAACAGACCCTGGCGCAATCGTCGAAACTGGCCGTGCTGGGCGAGATGTCGGCCGCCGTCAGCCACGAACTGAACCAGCCGCTGGCCGCGATGAAGACCTATCTGGCCGGCGCGCGGCTGCTGTTGCAGCGCCGCCGCCCGGATGAGGCGCTGGCCAGCTTCCAGCGGATCGACGACCTGATCGACCGCATGGGCGCGATCACGCGGCAGCTGAAATCCTATGCCCGCAAGGGGGGCGAGGCCTTCGAGCCGGTGGACCTGCGCGCCTCGATCAGTGCGGCGCTGGCGATGATGGAACCGCAGCTCAAGACCCGCAAGGTGCGCATCGCCCGCCAGCTGCCGCGCCGGCCGGTCACCGTGATGGCCGACCGCATCCGGCTGGAACAGGTCATCATCAACCTGTTGCGCAACGCCATCGACGCCACGCGCGACGCGGCCGAACCGCAGATCGACATCCTGCTGTCGGCGGGCGAGACGGCGCTGATCACCGTGCGCGACAACGGGCACGGGATCGCCGATCTCGAAAACCTGTTCGAGCCGTTCTACACGACGAAGAAGCCGGGCGAGGGCGTGGGCCTGGGTCTGGCCATCTCCTCGGGCATCGTGACCGACCTGGGCGGGCGGCTGACCGCGCGCAACGGCGAGGGCGGCGGCGCGGTGTTCGAGGTGCAGCTGCCCCTGCTGGGCAAGGACGTTCAAGCAGCCGAGTGAGGACACATGGCGCGGATGATGAAGGTCGCCATCGTCGATGACGAGGCGGACATGCGGCAGTCGATCAGCCAGTGGCTGGCGCTGTCGGGGTTCGACACCGAAACCTATGGCAGCGCGGAAGAGGCGCTGAAGGGCATCACCGCCGACTTTCCCGGCGTGGTGGTCAGCGACATCCGCATGCCGGGGATGGACGGCATCGCGCTGCTGAAACGCCTGATGGGCATGGACAGCGGGCTGCCCGTGATCCTGATCACCGGGCATGGCGACGTGCCCATGGCGGTCGAGGCGATGCGCCTGGGCGCCTGGGACTTCCTGGAAAAGCCCTTCAACCCCGACCGGATGACCGAACTGGCCAAGCGCGCGACCCAGGCGCGGCGGCTGACGCTGGACAACCGCGCGCTGCGGCGCGAACTGTCCGACGGCACGGTGCTGATGAAGAAGCTGATCGGCACCAGCCCGGCGATGGACCGCCTGCGCGAGGACATCCTGGACCTGGGCCAGGCCGACGGCCATGTGCTGATCGACGGCGAAACCGGCACCGGCAAGACGCTGGTGGCCCATGCGCTGCATGCCGTGGGCCCGCGGGCGGGCAAGCGTTTCGTCACCATCAGCTGCGCCGCCTGGAGCGCGGACCAGCTGGCGCGCCGGCTCTTCGGCCCCTCGGACGACGGCACGATCCCCCTGGTCGAGGAGGCCCGCGGCGGCACGCTCTGCCTTGAGGATATCGAGGCGCTGTCGGGCGCGCTGCAGGCGCGGCTGCTGACGCTGATCAACGACCAGGGCACGCCGCCCGAAACCCGCATCGTGGCCATCTGCAACGAACATGCCCCCGACAAGACGGTCGAGGATGCGCTGCGCCCCGACCTTTACTACCGGCTGGGCGCGATGAAGATCACGCTGCCCCCCCTGCGCGCGCGGGGCGAGGACATCCTGACCCTGTTCACCCGCCTGTCCGAACAGTTCGCCGAGGAATACGGCTGCGAGGCCCCGAGCGTCACCGCGCAGGAGGCCGCCCAGCTGCTGCAGGCGCCCTGGCCCGGCAACGTGCGCCAGCTGGTCAACATCGCCGAACGCGCCGTGCTGCAGAACCGCCGCGGATCGGGGTCGATCGCGAGCCTGCTGATGGCTGACAACGAGGCGACGGGGCCCCAGCTGACGACCGAGGGCAAGCCGCTGAAGGAATATGTCGAGGCCTTCGAACGCATGCTGATTGACAATACCATGCGACGCCACAAGGGCAGCATCGTCGCGGTGATGGAGGAGCTGTGCCTGCCGCGCCGCACGCTGAACGAGAAGATGGCGAAATACGGGCTGAGCCGCGCCGATTACGTCTGACCCGCCGCCGGCCCCGTGCGCCCGAATTCTTGCAAGAATTCGGGCCAATTCCTTGAAAGGAATTGGCGGCCCCCGGCCCGCGCGGCGCGACAAGGGGGACTTGGCGAAGAATTGCCATTGTCTTTCCCCCCCGCTGGCCCCTAATGTCGGCGGACGCGGATGCCGCGGGCCTTGAGGCCCCGTGCGCCGCGCACAGGTTTCGCCGCCCCTGCGGCAGTGCGGCCCGACGGGGCCGCCGGTCGGCAGGGGCGAGGGAAGGGCCGCAAGGCCGCAGTCTTGCCCGCACGGTCCGCGCGACCGGCTGGCTTTCAGTCGGGCGCCGCGTCCTGCGACGTCCGGGACAGAACCGCGATGGTGCGAGGTCAGGGAACGGGCGACGACAGGCGGGGCCGCAGCGCCCCGCAGTCGCCCGTGGCCGACCGTCCCGCCATCGCCCGAGCAAATCGCCCCGATCGTTCCCTTCCGTCGGCCGGACCACCGTCCGGCTCGGGCCCGTCGCGGCGTCATGGACCACAATGGCTAAGAAGATGCTTATCGACGCGACCCACCCCGAAGAGACTCGGGTGGTCGTGGTGGACGGAAGCAAGGTCGAGGAATTCGACTTCGAGACCGTCAACAAGCGGCAGTTGCAGGGGAACATCTACCTTGCAAAGGTGACGCGGGTCGAACCCTCGCTGCAGGCGGCCTTCGTCGACTACGGCGGCAACCGGCACGGGTTCCTGGCCTTTGCCGAAATCCACCCGGACTATTACCAGATACCGGTGGCCGACCGCCGCGCGCTGCTGGAAGAAGAGCGCGCCTTCGCCCGCGCCCAGGATGAGGAAGACAACGCCCGCGCCCGCCGCCGCAGCGACCGGCCGGCGCCCGGGCCCGCGCCCGCCCAGCCCGAGACGGTTTCGGGCGAAGATGCCGAACTGTCCTCTGATCCGCAGATCGAGGGCATGGATGTCGTCGACCTGGGCGAGGCGACGGAGGCCGATGCGCTCTATCCCGAACCCGCCCGGCCCGAGGGTGACGAGGCCGAGGACCGCCCCGCGCCCTATCGCGCCATGGACCACGCCGCCGAGATGGACGACGAGATCGAATCCGTCGCCGACGAGGACGTGTCCGAGGAAATCCGCCCGACAGGCAAGCCGCGCGCCCGCCGCTACAAGATCCAGGAGGTCATCAAGGTCCGGCAGATCATGCTGGTCCAGGTGGTCAAGGAGGAACGCGGCAACAAGGGCGCGGCGCTGACCACCTATCTGTCGCTGGCCGGCCGCTACTGCGTGCTGATGCCCAATACCGCCCGTGGCGGCGGCATCAGCCGCAAGATCACCCAGGCCGCCGACCGCAAGAAGCTGAAGGAGATCGCCGCCGATCTCGAGGTGCCCGAAGGCGCGGGCCTGATCATCCGCACCGCCGGCGCCCGCCGGACCAAGGCGGAAATCCAGCGCGACTACGAATATCTGATGCGGCTGTGGGAACAGATCCGCGACCTGACGCTGAAGTCGATCGCGCCCGCCCCGATCTACGAGGAAGGCAACCTGATCAAGCGGTCGATCCGCGACCTGTTCAACCGCGAGATCGAGGAAGTCCTGGTCGAGGGCGAGGCCGGCTTCCGCAGCGCGCGCGACTTCATGAAGATGATCATGCCCGCCCATGCGCGCCAGGTCGTCCGGTACGAGGACCAGATGCCGCTGTTCGCGCGCCATCAGGTCGAAAGCTATCTGTCGGGCATGTTCAACCCGGTGGTCCAGCTGAAGTCGGGCGGCTACATCGTCATCGGCGTGACCGAGGCGCTGGTCGCCATCGACGTGAACTCGGGCAGGGCCACCAAGGAAGGCTCGATCGAGGAAACCGCGCTCAAGACCAACCTCGAGGCCGCCGAAGAAATCGCCCGCCAGCTGCGCCTGCGCGACCTGGCCGGGCTGATCGTCATCGACTTCATCGACATGGAAGAGCGCAAGAACAACGCCGCCGTCGAGAAGCGCCTGAAGGACAAGCTCAAGACCGACCGCGCCCGGATCCAGGTGGGCCGCATCTCGGGCTTCGGCCTGCTCGAGATGAGCCGACAGCGCCTGCGGCCGGGCATGCTGGAAAGCACGACCCAGCCCTGCCCGCATTGCCACGGCACCGGCCTGATCCGGTCCGACGACAGCCTGGCGCTGCAGATCCTGCGCCAGCTCGAGGAAGAGGGCACTCGCCGGCGGTCGCGCGAGGTGCTGCTGCGCGCCCCCGTCGCGGTGATCAACTACCTGATCAACCACAAGCGCGAACATATCGCCCGGATCGAGGCGCGCTATGGCATGGCCGTCCGGCTTGAGGCCGATCCCGCCATGGTCAGCCCCGATCATGTGATCGAGAAGTTCAAGACCGCAACCCGTGTGGTGGCCGAACCGGCCCATCCGGTGGTGGTGGGCGATGCCTCGCTGATGCGCGACCTCGAGGACGAGGATCTGGTCCTGGCCGATCAGGAGGACGAGGACACCGCCGAGGCGGCCGAAGGTGCCGAGACGGGCGAGGGCAACGGCGCCGAGGGAACCGGCAACGGCAAGAAGAAGAAGCGCCGTCGCCGCCGTCGCCGCAGCGGATCGGGCAGCGGGGCCTCGGGCGCCGCGGGCGATCAGGGCAGCCTGGGCGATGACGACGAGGGCGACGAGGGCGACGAGCTGACCGCCGAGGACGAGGCGGCCGATGAGGCCCCCGAACCCGCGGCCCCGGCCG
>JACXUX010000144.1 GCA_014763725.1 Rhodobacterales bacterium | reverse complement strand
TGCCGATGATCCGCCGCCTTGCCGCCCTTGCCCTTGGCCTTCTGGCCGCTGCCCCCGCGCCGATTTCCGCCCAGACCCCGGACCCCGCCGACTGGCCCGCCGTCCTGGCCGCCGCCCGCGGCCAGACCGTGCAGTGGCATGCCTGGGGCGGTGATCCCAAGATCAACGACTTCATCGCCTGGGTGGGCGAACAGGCGCTGGCGCGTCACGGCGTGCGGCTGGAACAGGTGAAGCTTGCCGCCACCTCGGACGCGGTGGCGCGTGTCGTGGCCGAACGCGCCGCGGGGATCGACACCGGCGGCGCGGTCGATCTGATCTGGATCAACGGCGCCAATTTCGCTGCGATGAAGGACCAGGGCCTGCTGTTCGGCCCCTTTGCGCCCGCGCTGCCCAACTGGCCCCTGGTCGACGTGCAGGGCAAGCCCGCGGTGACCGTGGATTTCACCCTGCCCACGGGGGGGTATGAAAGCCCCTGGGCGCTGGCGCAGTTCGTCTTCGAACACGACACGGGCTTTGTCGAGACGCCGCCGAAATCGGCGGCCGAGCTGCTGGCCTGGGCGCAGGCCAATCCGGGCCGCTTCACCTATCCCCAGCCGCCCGACTACCTGGGCACGACCTTCCTGAAACAGGTGCTGATCGACCTGACGCCCGACCCCGCCGTGCTGCAGCGGCCGACCGATGCGGCCGATTACGCCGCGGTCACCCGGCCGCTGTGGGACTGGCTGGACGCGCTGACCCCGCATCTGTGGCGCCAGGGCCAGGCCTATCCCGCGAACGAACCCGCCCTGGGCCAGCTGCTGGCGGATGGCGAGGTCTGGATCGGCTTTGCCTTCAACCCCGGCCGGGCCAGTGCCGAAATCGCCGCCGGCACGCTGCAGAACACGGTGCGCACCCATGTCTGGGAAAAGGGCAGCCTCGGCAACGCCAGTTTCGTGGCCATCCCCTATAACGCGGCCCATGCGGCCGGTGCGCTGGTGGTGGCCAACCTGCTGCTGGACCCCGAGGTGCAGGCCCGCGCGCAGGACCCCACGATCCTGGGCTTTCAGACCGTGCTGAACCTGGCCGCCCTGCCCGAGCCCGCGCGCGCCCGCTTTGCCGCGCTGCCGCTGGGCGAGGCGACGCTGCCCCCCGACCGGCTGGGCACCGTGCAGCTGGAACCCCATGCCAGCTGGATGGACCGCATCGCCGCCGACTGGGCCGCCCGCTACGGCGTGGCCAGGTGAGCCTGGCCGGCCGGCTGGGCCGCGCCGCCCCCCTGATCGCGGTGGGGCTGCCCATCGCGGCGGGGCTGGCGGGCATGGCCGGGCCGATCCTGACCGCCCCGCCGGGGGCGCCGCGGCTGGCCGACTGGCCGGGGCTGGTCCCCTCGGTCTGGCTGTCGGTCCGGACGGGGGTGGTCGCGGGGCTGGTCTCGCTGGGGCTGACCGTGCTGCTGCTGGCCGCGCTGGCCACCGGGCGGGGGCTGGGCTGGCTGCGGCGGATGCTGTCGCCTCTGCTGGCGCTGCCGCATGCGGCGGCGGCGCTGGGGCTGGCGTTCCTGATCGCGCCCTCGGGCTGGGTGGCGCGGATGCTGTCGCCCTGGGCCACGGGCTGGACCGCCCCGCCCGATGCGCTGATCCTGAACGACCCGGGCGGCTGGTCGCTGATCGCGGGGCTGGTGGCCAAGGAGGTGCCCTTCCTGCTGCTGATGGGGCTGGCCGCGCTGCCCCAGACCCGGGCCGCGCAGGCCGGGCTTCTGGCGGCTGCGCTGGGCTATGGCCGGATCTGGGGGTTCCTGCTGACGGTCTGGCCCGCGGTCTGGCCGCAGCTGCGCCTGCCCATGGCGGCCGTGCTGGCCTATGGCATGACGACGGTGGACATGGGCCGCATCCTGGGCCCTGGCCTGCCGCCGCCGCTGGGGGTGCAGGTCGTCGTCTGGGCGATGCAGCCCGATCCCGTCTGGCACGTCCCGGCGGCCGAGGGCGCGGCGCTGCTGATGGCGCTGGTGGCCCTGGTGCTGGGGGTGCTGCGCCTGGCCGAGGCGCTGCCCGCCCGCGCAGGCCGCGCGCTGGCCCGGGCCGGCTGGCGCGGCGCGGGGGCCGAGGGGGCGCTGCGCGGGCTGGCAGTTGCGGCGGGCGGGACGCTGGGCGTCACGATGGCGGCGGCCATGGCGGGGCTGGCGGTCTGGTCGGTGGCGGGGCCCTGGCGATTCCCCCAGGCCTGGCCGCAGGCGCTGAGCCTGGCGCACTGGGCGCGCGCCCTGCCCGAACTGGCCGAGGCCACCCGTGCGACGGTGGCGATCGCCGTGCTGTCGACAGCTGCCGCGCTGGCGCTGGCGCTGGGCTGGCTGGCCGCGGGCGGGGGGCGGCAGGGGCGCGCGATGGCGGCGCTGGTCTATCTGCCGCTGATCCTGCCGCAGCCGGTGTTCCTGCCCGGGCTGCAGGTGCTGGCGTTGCGCGCCGGGCTGGACGGGTCGCTGCTGGCGGTGGCGGCGGTGCATCTGGTCTTTGTGCTGCCCTATGTGATCCTGTCGCTGGCCGGGCCCTGGGCCGCCTGGGACGACCGGCTGGCCATGGCGGCGGCGGGCCTGGGCGCGGGGCCTGCGCGGGTGTTCTGGCGGCTGCGGCTGCCGATGCTGCTGGCGCCCCTGGCCACTGCGGCGGCCGTGGGGGTGGCGGTGTCGGTGGCGCAATATCTGCCCACGCTGCTGATCGGGGCGGGCCGCATCGCCACGCTGACGACCGAGGCGGTGGCGCTGTCCTCGGGCCAGAACCGGCGGCTGATCGGCATCTGGGCGGGGGTGCAGGCGGTGCTGCCGGCGGCGACCTTTGCGCTGGCGATGGCGCTGCCGGCCGCGGTCTGGCGCAACCGGCGAGGGATGCGGCCATGACCGGGCTGTCGATCGAGGCGCTGACCATCCGCCGCGGCCCGGCGCCGCCCCTTGTGTCACTGAGCGTGACGATCCCGCCGGGCCGGGTGCTGACGGTCATGGGGCCGTCGGGGTCGGGCAAGTCGACGCTGCTGGCCGCGATCCTGGGCGTGCTGCCCGAGGGGTTCGCGATGACCGGCCGGGTGCGGCTGGACGGAGCCGATCTGACCGCCCTGCCCCCGCACCGCCGCGGCATCGGCATCCTGTTCCAGGACGACCTGCTGTTTCCGCATCTGTCGGTGGGGGACAACCTGGCCTTTGCCCTGCCGCCCGCGCTGCGCGGGGCCGCCCGCCGCGCCGCGGTCGAGACGGCGCTGGTCGAGGCCGAGTTGCCGGGCCTGGCCGACCGCGACCCCGCTACCCTGTCTGGCGGCCAGCGCGCACGGGTGGCGCTGATGCGGGTGCTGCTGGCGCGGCCGCGGGCGGTCTTGCTGGACGAACCCTTTTCGCGCCTCGACGCCGGGTTGCGGCTGCGGTTTCGCGCGCAGGTGCTGGGGCGCCTGGCCGCGGCGGGGCTGCCCGCGATCCTGGTCACGCATGACCCCGCCGATGCGGCGGCGGCGGGCGGACCGATCGTCGACCCGCAGGGCCGGCCGCTGGGCTGAGGCGGTTTCCGGACGGAAACCGCGGCGGAGCCTTGCAAGGCTCCGCCCCCGGAGTTTTGCAAAACTCCGGGATCCCGCCGGTCAGCGCGCCAGCACCAGGTCGGCGCGCAGCCCGCCCAGGCGCGCGCTGTCCGACAGCCGCAGCTGGCCGCCGTGGCTGCGCGCGATGTCGGCGGCGATCGCCAGGCCCAGCCCGGTGCCCCCGCCGTGGTTGGGGTCGCGCGCCGCATCCAGCCGGGCAAAGGGCTTCATCGCCTCATCCCGCCGGTCGGCGGGAATGCCGGGGCCGTCATCCTCGACCGTGATGCGCAGCGACCGTTCGCCCGCGGCCAGGCTGACCTCGGCCCGCCGGCCGTGGCGCAGGGCATTGCCGAGCAGGTTCTCGACCGCGCGGGCCACCGCATCGGGCCGCAGGGGGGCGGTGACCTCGGGGCCCTCGGCCAGCGTGGCCTGGCCCCCCGCGCGACGCGCATTGTCGACCACCCGCTGCAGCAGCGCGCGCAGTTCGACCGGGCGCGGCTCCTCCATCGCGTCGCCGCGGGCGAAGGCCAGGAATTCCTCGACCATGCGCTCCATCTCGGCCACGTCGCGCTGCAGGGAGGCGGTATCCTCATCCCCGGGCAGCATGGCCAGGCCCAGCTTCATCCGCGTCAGCGGCGTGCGCAGGTCGTGGCTGATCCCCGACAGCATCAGCGTGCGCTGTTCGATCTGCCGTTCGATGCGCGCGCGCATGTCCAGAAAGGCCGCGCCCGCCGCCCGCACCTCGATCGCGCCGCGCGGGCGATAGGGCAGCACGCGCCCCTTGCCAAAGGCCTCGGCCGCCTCGGCCAGCCGCTTGATGGGCGTCAGCTGGTTGCGCAGGAACAGATAGGCGATCAGCGTCATCAGCGCGCCCGTCACGATCATCAGCACCAGCAGCTGATGCGGATTGCTGGCCGACACGCGGCGGCGGTCCACGATGATCCGCGCAGGCCCCCGGGGTGTGGCCGCATGCACCCGCACCTCGCGCCGGTCGATCCCGGTGACCAGGTCGACGGCGATCACGCCCGGCACCATCTCGCGCAGGGTGGCGATGACCTCGCGCCCCGACAGGTCGTAGAAGTGCCGCAGGTCGGCCGCGGGCGGGTCGACGGGGCGGTCCACCCCCAGCGCCAGGGGCCCCGCCACCGCGCGCGCCCGCGGCAGTCCACCCGCCTCCAGCTCATCCAGCACGAAGACCACCTGGCGCGCCACGCCCTGGGTCATCTGCCGCGTGATCTCCTCGAAATGGCGCTGGATGAAGGTGATGGACACGACCAGCTGGATCGTGACGATGGGCACGATCAGGATCAGCGCGGCGCGGCCATGGAGGCTGCGGGGAAACAGCGGCTTGAACAGGCGGAACATGCCCGCAGGCTATGCCGGGCGGGCCAGGAAGGAAAGGCGATGCAGGACGAACAGGATCCCCGGGGACCCGCGGGGCTGCGCCGCGTGGTGGCCCCCAATCCCGGCCCGCTGACCGGGGCGGGCACGAACAGCTGGATCGTGGGCCGCGGCGCGGTCGCGGTGATCGACCCCGGCCCGGCCGATCCGGCGCATCTGGCGGCGATCCTTGCCGCGCTGGCCCCGGGCGAGCGGGTGGCCGCGGTGATCGTGACCCATGCCCACCGCGACCATTCGCCCCTGGCCCGGCCGCTGGCCGACCGCTTCGGGGCACCCGTCCACGCCTTTGGCCGCGCGCGTGAGGGCGCGCGCTCCGAGATGGCCGCCCTGACCCGGGGCTTGGACCTGGGCGGCGGCGAGGGGATCGACGAGACCTTTGCCCCCGACATCCCCCTGCGCGACGGCGAGGCGGTGCAGGGCCCCGACTGGCGGATCACCGCGATCCACACGCCGGGCCACCTGCCCGGGCATCTGTGCCTGGCCTGGGACGGCTGGCTGTTCAGCGGCGATCACGCCATGGGCTGGGCCACCAGCCTGGTCTCGCCGCCCGAGGGCGACATGGGCGCCTATGTCGACAGCCTGGAACGGCTGGCCGCACAGGCCTGGCACGGCCTGCTGCCGGGCCATGGCGCGGCGGTTGCGCGGGCGGCGGACCGGCTGGCCGAACTGATCGCCCACCGCCGCGCGCGCGAGGCGCAGATCCTGTCGGCGCTGGCCGCGGGCCCGGCCAGCCCGCGCGAGCTGACGGCACGGATCTACGCCGACACGCCGGTCGCCCTGCACCCCGCCGCCTGCCGCAACGTCCTGGCGCATCTGCTTGACCTGACGCTGAAAAACCGCGTGGCGCCCCAGGCCGCGCCGGGGCCCGACACCGTCTTTCGCAGGCTCTAGCGGCGCCTTCGATTTTCTGTCGATTGGCTCTGGACGACCGGAATCGACCTTGCTATACGGCCGCTGTGTTCCGGCGTAGCTCAGCGGTAGAGCAGTTGACTGTTAATCAATTGGTCGTAGGTTCGATCCCTACCGCCGGAGCCAAGAAATCAAAGACTTAGCTGCGAAGTCCACACGCGAGCCTTACGCGAAGTAAGGCCCGCGTAAGGCTCGGCGCGGGCTTCGGCCCCGCTTCGGGCATTGCCCAGCGGCAACGACTCATTTAGAACAATGTGAGAACATCGGTTTGCGGGTGACAGCGAAGGCGTGCCGCAATACACAATGAGCCGGCCAGACGACAAGGGGGAGCGCTACATGTTGACCTAGGTGGAGCTTTGTGCAGGCGCGGGCGGTCAGGCAGTTGGCCTTGAGCAAGCGGGCTTCGACCACAACGCCCTTGTCGAGATTGACACGCACTGCTGCGCCACCCTCCGGGCGAACCGGCCCAACTGGAACGTTGTCGAAGATGACCTGCGCATCTTCAAGGAGCGGGCCGCAGCCTTCGCCGGGATTGACCTTCTGGCCGGGGGCCTGCCGTGCCCGCCCTTCTCGGTCGCGGGAAAGCAGCTTGGCGCGGCTGACGAGCGCAACCTGTTCCCGGACGCAATCGACATCATCGCCGCGACGAAGCCCCGGGCCGTGATGATCGAGAACGTGAGGGGCTTCCTTGACGCGGTCTTTCAGGACTACCGCGAGGGTCTCAAGCGCCAGCTCGAGAAGCTCGGCTACAAGACCGAATGGCGGCTGCTCAACGCCTCCGACTATGGGGTGCCGCAGCTTCGGCCCCGGGTTGTCATCGTCGCAATCGAACACGCATCCGCCGAACACTTCGATTGGCCCACGCCGCAGCCGCACAACCCGCCCACGGTCGGGTCGGTCCTGCGGGACCTGATGGCCGCGAAGGGCTGGCGCGGGGCCGATGCCTGGGCCAAGCCACAACCTGACCGTTCCGTCGGCTCAGGCCCTGATCTCGCGGAGACGGGGGGGCAAAATTGGGTGCCGATCCGGGGTCAATTTTGCGTGCCGGTTGACAGCATTGACCGGGATCGAGAAAAGGCTGCCCTTCTGCCACTCGAAGGAATGCCAGGTGCCGCCGTCCTCGATCCAGACCTCGGTCGTGCCGCGGCCTTCGAGGACGTAGAAGATCTCCTCATACAGGTGCTTTTCGGGGTTCAGCGCGCCGGCCGCGGGCATCTCGACCACAGAGCAGCCCCACTTGCCCTCGGTCCCGTGCCGCTGGATGTAGTGGCCCCGCCCACCCATCCGCGGCCAGTCGGCCAGCGGCAGATCCTGCGCCCGGCGCAGGCCCGGCCCGCGGAACACCGGGATGCCGTCGTCCTGCATGAAGCGGTCCTAATCCGACATCGGCTGGCCGAACGTGCCGTGTCCTGCGCGCTTTTCGCGGGTGGGTTCGTGCCAGTGGACCATGGCGCCCATGTCGTCGTGCACGCGATCCTCCCTTTTCCTGCCGCGGGACCGTTCCCGCCTTTCGGGAAAGATGGCCCGTCCGCCCGGCGAGGTCAACGATCAAATTCCGCATGAAGGAACATCGTTTCTTTTTCAGACACAGCGCCGGAACGCCGGTCCCGCTGCGGCACGGGGTTGACGCAGGCCCGCGCGGCGCCACGTAAGGGCCATGCAAAGGTTCGGACCCACGCGCGGCGAATGGCGGATCCGGCTGGCGGTGTCGCTGGCGGGGCTGGCGCTGCTGGCCGCGGTTCCGGCGGTGCAGGGCTGGCCCGAGGGGCCGGGCCTGGTCGAGGTGGTCGGCGTGGCGGGCCTGTTCTTCGGCCTCAGCGCGGTGCAGGCGCTGCGGGCGCTGCGAAGGCCCGCCCGGCCAGAGGCACGGTCAGACCATGGGGCGAAGGATCTCGACCTCGTCCCCCGCGCGGACGGCGGTGAAGAAACATGACTGGCGGTTGGTGTGGCAGGCGGGCCCCGTCTGGTCGACCAGCAGCAGCAGGCAGTCGCGGTCGCAGTCGACCCGCAGCTCGACCAGCCGCTGGACATGGCCCGAGGTCTCGCCCTTGGCCCAGAAGGCCTGGCGCGACCGCGACCAGTAGGTGACCTGGCCGGACTCGAGCGTGCGCGCCAGGCTGGCCGCATTCATCCAGGCCATCATCAGCACCTGGCCCGTGGCATGGTCCTGGGCGATCGCCGGGATCAGGCCGTTCGCGTCATACTTCAGGCTGGCCGGGTCAAAGCGCATGGGATCGGGCCTTTTCGCAGGGGCGGGCCGGGTCTATGTATCGGGCATGGGAGGCAGGGAAAAGCCATGGCCGACGATCTGATGAAGCTTTATTCGGCGCGCATCCTGGAACTGGCCGCCGACATCCCGCATCTGGGGCGGCTGGACCGGCCGCAGGCCAGCGTGCGCAAACGCTCGCCCCTGTGCGGGTCGACGGTGACGGTCGATCTGACGATGCAGGACGGCCGGGTGACCCGGCTGGGCCAGGACGTCAAGGCCTGCGCCCTGGGTCAGGCCGCGGCGGCAGTGGCAGGGGCCGCGATCCCGGGCTGCACGCGCGCCCAGATCGAACGCGCCCGCGATGAGCTGCGCGCGATGCTGCGGGACGCAGGCCCCGTGCCCGCCGCCCCCTTTGACGGGTTCGAGGTGCTGCTGCCCGCGCGCGACTTCCGCAACCGCCATGCCTCGATCCTGCTGGCGATCGAGGCCGCGGCCGAGGCCGCCGCCCAGGCCGAGGCCGCCCCCGCCCAATGAAAAGGCCGCCGCGGCCCGGGGCCGCGGCGGCAAGTGGCGGTTCCATCAGACCGATCGGGCAGGATCAGGCGCCGGCGTCGGGGGCGCCAGTCGGGGACCGCAGGCAGAGCATCAGAACGGCAGGTGCAGCCCCACGAACAGCAGGGCGAACAGCAGGGTGACGCCCAGGGTATCCTGGACGAGCGTGTCGCGATTGCGGATCACGGCGGCACGGACTTCGGCGAACATCGGCGTCTCCCTCTCTTGTTGCCGTATTGTTCTCATGCTTGCGCCGGTCTGGCAAGAACTTTTTAGGAACATTCAGCCCACCGACAGCAGGCGAATCGCGCGGTCCTGATCCAGCAGCCACAGCAGCGCCCGCGCCGCCCGGCCGCGCGGGCCGGTCAGGCTGGGGTCGGTCTCGATCAGCGCGCGCGCGTCGGTCTGGGCCACCGCCATCAGCCCGGCCTGACGGTCCAGATCGGCCACGCGGAACCGCGGCAGGCCCGATTGCGCCGTGCCGATCAGATCGCCCGCGCCGCGCATGGCCAGATCTTCCTCGGCGATGCGGAACCCGTCCTCGGTATCGCGCAGCAGGGTCAGGCGCCGCTTCGCGGTGTCCGACAGCGGCGGCTGATACAGCATCAGACAGGTCGAGGCGCCGACCCCCCGCCCCACTCGGCCGCGCAGCTGGTGCAGCTGGGCCAGGCCAAAGATCTCGGCCCCCTCGATCACCATGATCGTGGCGGCGGGCACGTTCACCCCCACCTCGATCACCGTGGTGGCGACCAGAAGCCGCGTCTGCCCGGCGACGAAGCGCGCCATCGCGGCATCCTTGTCGGCCGCGGCCATCTGGCCATGCACCAGCCCCACCCGGTCGCCGAACAGCGCGCGCAGCTCGGCATGCCGCGTCTCGGCACTGGTCAGGTCCAGGGTCTCGCTGTCCTCGACCAGGGGGCAGACCCAATAGGCCTGCGCGCCCTGATCCAGCGCCTGGGCCAGATGGGCGATCACCTCGGCCCGGCGTTCGGCGCTGACCAGAACCGTTTTCACCGGCTGGCGGCCGGCGGGCTTTTCGTCCAGCACCGACACCTCCATGTCGCCATAGCTGGCCAGCGCCAGCGACCGCGGGATCGGCGTCGCCGTCATCACCAGCACGTCGACCGCCTGGCCCTTGGCGCCCAGTTCCATCCGCTGGGCCACACCAAAGCGGTGCTGTTCGTCGACGATGGCCAGCCGCAGGTCGGCAAAGACCACGTCGCGCTGAAACACCGCATGGGTGCCCACCAGGATGTCGATCCGCCCCGCGGCCAGATCGGCCAGCTTGGCCGCGCGCTCGGCCCCCTTGTCGCGCCCGGTCAGCAGCGCCAGCCGCACCCCGGCCGCGGCGGCCAGGGGCTCCAGCCCCTCATGATGCTGGCGCGCCAGAACCTCGGTCGGGGCCATCATCACGCCCTGCCCGCCCGCCTCGACCGCGATCAGCAGCGCCATCAGCGCGACCAGCGTCTTGCCCGCCCCCACATCGCCCTGCAGCAGCCGGTTCATCCGCTGCGGGCGGGCCAGGTCGGCGGCGATCTCGGCCAGGGCGCGGGTCTGCGCGCCGGTGGGGGCATAGGGCAGGCTGGCCAGCACCCGCGCCCGCAGATGCCCGTCGCCCGCGGTTTCCCGGCCGCGCGCGCGGCGACGGTCGCGCCGGGCCAGCGCCAGGGTCAGCTGATGGGCGAAAAGCTCGTCATAGGCCAGCCGCGCGCGGGCGGGCGCGGTGGGGGCCAGATCGGCCGCGTCCGCGGGGGCATGGGCGGCCTGCAGCGCGGCCAGCCAGTCGGGCCAGCCTTCGCGCGCCTTCAGCGCGGGGTCGATCCATTCGGGCAGGTCGGGCGCGCGTGCCAGCGCCGCGGCCGCCGCCCGCGTGACCATGCGCTGGGTCAGCCCCTGGGACAGGGGATAGACGGCCTCATGCGCGGGCAGGTCGGCGGCCTCGTCGGGGCGCAGGACGTGATCGGGGTGGACCATCTGGGCCACCCCGTCGAACAGCTCGACCTTGCCCGACACCAGCCGCCGCGCCCCCGGCGGCAGCAGCCGCTGCAGCAGATCGCCGCGCGCGTGGAAGTAGACCAGCTGGAATTCGGCCCCCGCATCGCGGACATTGACCCGCGTGGGCCCCGACCGGCGGGCGGGGGCGCGGTGGGCGCCGACCTCGACCTCGACCGTCGCCACCGCGGGCAGCGCAAGGCCCGCGATCGTGGCGCGGCGCGACCGGTCGATGACCGCATGGGGCAGCAGGAACAGCAGGTCCTTGGGCCGGTCCACCCCCAGCGGCCCCAGCGCGCGGGCGGATTTCGCGCCGATGCCGGGCAGCGTCTCGAGCCCGGCAAACAGCGGGAACAGGACCTCGGGCCGGGTCATGCGTCGCCGATCAGGGCCAGCCACTCGCCCTCATCCAGCACGCGCACGCCCAGTTCGGCGGCCCTGGTGGCCTTGGACCCCGCACCGGGGCCGGCCACCAGAATGTCGGTGCGCGCGCTGACCGATCCCGCGACGCGGGCCCCCAGCGCCTCGGCCCGCGACTTGGCCTCGGCCCGGGTCATCCGTTCCAGCGTGCCGGTAAAGACGACGGTCAGCCCGGCCACGGGGCTGGAGGCGGCGCGGGCGGGCGGGGGCGTGATCTGGCGCAGCTGGGCCACCAGCGCGTCAACCGCGGCGCGTTCGGGGCCGCCCTGCGCCAGCGTGCTGACCAGCGAGGCCGCGGCCACCGCGCCAAAGCCCTCGATCGACAGCAGGTCGGCCCAGGCCTCAGCGGCCCCGGGCGGCGCGGGGGGGATGCGGTCGCGCGCCTCGCG
>JACXUX010000471.1 GCA_014763725.1 Rhodobacterales bacterium | reverse complement strand
CCCAGCGCCTGGATCGACCGCCCCGAGGGCGTGTAGTAGCGCGAGGTCGTCAGCCGCATCGCCCCGTCTCCGCGCAGCGGGACCAGCGTCTGCACCGACCCCTTGCCGAAGCTTTTCGTGCCCACGACGATGGCGCGGCGGTGGTCCTGCAGGGCGCCCGCCACGATTTCCGACGCGCTGGCCGACCCCGCGTTGATCAGCACCACGACCGGCTTGCCCCCGGTCAGGTCGCCGGGCGTGGCGTTGAAGCGTTCGCCGTCGCCGGGTTCGCGACCGCGGGTCGACACGATCTCGCCCCGGTCCAGGAAGGCGTCCGACACCTTGATCGCCTGGGTCAGCAGGCCGCCGGGGTTGTTGCGCAGGTCGATCACCACGCCGTCGATCCGGTCCATGCCGCCCAGTTCCTCGGCCGTCTTTTCCAGGCCCGCGGCCAGGTTGTCATAGGTCTGGTCGTTGAAGGTGGTCACCCGCAGCACGACCGTGTTGCCCACCGCGCGGGCGCGCACTGCCGTCAGCTTGATCGTGTCGCGGATGATCGACACGTCAAAGGGTTCGGCCACGCCTTCGCGCACCACGGTGATGATGATTTCCGACCCCACCGGGCCGCGCATCATGTCGACCGCCTGGTCCAGTGTCAGGCCCATCATCGTTTCGCCGTTCACATGGGTGATGAAGTCGCCCGCCTGGATCCCGGCCGCGGCGGCGGGGGTTTCGTCCATCGGCGCCACGACCTTGACGAAGCCTTCTTCCTGCGTGACCTCGATCCCCAGACCGCCGAATTCGCCGCGGGTCTGCACCTGCATGTCGTCGAACGCCTTGGGCGGCAGATAGCTGGAATGCGGGTCCAGCGAGGTCAGCATGCCGTTGATCGCGGCCTCGATCAGGGCCTCGGGCTCGACCTCCTCGACATATTGCGCACGGATGCGTTCGAAGATGTCGCCGAACAGGTCCAGCTGTTCATAGACCGAGGCGCCGCGCGCCTGTTCCTGTGCGACCAGAGGCCCTGCGATCTGCATCGTCAGCACTGCCCCGGCCATCGTGCCGCACAGGGCGGCGATCGCGAATTTCTTCATTCCACCTGGTCCCGTTCCTGCAAGCCGGCGAACCATGCGGTCGGATCGACCGCCTCTCCGCCCTGCCTGATCTCCATATAAAGCGACTCTGTCCCGCCCGCGCCAGTGCCATTCTGTCCCGACAGGGGAAACTCGGCCGCGCCCGCGGTGGCCCCCCCCATCAGCCCCAGCGCGGCCGAGTTTCCCCTGTCGGGACAGAATGGCACTGGCG
>JACXUX010000143.1 GCA_014763725.1 Rhodobacterales bacterium | reverse complement strand
CGGTCTTGCTGATGGTGGCCAGTTCCCAGGCCAGGTTGGTGGCAAAGGTGGTGGCCCCGCCTTCCGCGCCAAGGGCGACCGCAACGGCGTCGTGCTGCCCGTCCACGGACTGTCGGGCGGCGCGGGTTTCGGCGCGCGCAGGCGGTCGATGGCCTCGTGCAGGGCGCCCTGGGGCAGGGGATAGGGCACGAAATCCTCGGCCCCCAGGCGCAGCAGCTGGTGCAGCGCCATCGGACCGATCCTGTCGGCGATCAGGATGACCTTGATCCCGTTGTCGCGCGCGGCCCGGACGATGTCGGCGATGCGCGTCAGGTCGGTTTCGTCCTGGGCATCGACGGCCACGGCCACGAATTCCAGCGTCCGCGCCTCCGGCTGGGCCAGAAAGGCCAGGGCATCGTCAAAGGCGATGTCGCCCCAGGCCTCGCCCAGTTCGTTTTCCATGTCGTCGATCAGCAGATCGAAGTTCTGCACGTCGCGCGAGATCGTGCACGCCACGATCGGCGCCGGTTCGGGCTGCAAGGTTGCCACACTGCTCATCGCGTCACACATCCTTCCGGCTGCGGCCCGCGTCGGTTGCCGTGGGGGGGCAAGTGCCTGTGGCCTGCCACGGTCCGTCCGTCGGGCCGGTGCGCCCCGGGCCGGATTGGCCCGCGCACTCGTCCTGTCCATGTAAGGATCGGTGGCAATCTTGGCAGGACTTTGGCCGAAAGATCGTCAATGTTGGGTATTTCGCGACGATCGGGGCCGGGGGCGGGCGCCCGTTTCCGGCCGCCGGCCGTCAGCCGCCAGTGGCGTTGATCGCGCCTTCGGTCACGGGGTGGGGGCGGGTTGCGCCCTCGACATATTCGCGAAAGACGACCTGGGCGTATTTGCCGTTCATCACCAGCGGGTGGCCTGCGACAAAGCCCGACACCTCGGTCACGGTGCGGCGGTTGCGCTGTTCGGGGCCGGGGGTCTGGATGACGGGCCGCGTCTCGCCATAGGACACCAGCGCCTCGAGCCGGCTGCGGCTGATGCCCTGGCTGCCCAGATAGGCGACGACGGCCTCGGCCCGGCGTTTGCCCAGGGCCTGGTTGTAGCGGTCCGATCCCACCAGGTCCGTGTGGCCATAGACGCGGAAGCGCACCTCGGGGAACTGGCGGATCCAGTCGGCCTGCCGGCGCAGGGTGGCGCGCGCGGCATCGTCCAGCACCGCGCTGTTGAAGGCAAAGCTGACGGTTGTCGGCACCTCGGACGCAAAGCGTTCGCCCAGCTGGCGGGTATAGCCCGCATCGCCCGCCATGATCATCGTGTTGTTCATGGTGGCATTGCCGAAATCGCCGGTGTTCACCTGCGACCCGGGTTCCGACGCACAACCCGCCAGCACCGCGGCCAGGCCAAGCGCAAGGGGCAAGCGGGTCATGGCCGTCACTCCATCACATAGCCGTAGGGGCCCGAGAAGTCCTGGCGCGCCACCTCGCCCGCGGGGCCGCGGGCGCTGTCGCCCGTGACCTTGCCGAACAGGAAAAGCTCGCGTTCGGTCGGGATGCGCACGCGGTCGGTGGGCAGGGCCAGCGCCTCGCCCCGCGTGGGGGTGACCAGATGGGGCGTGACGATGATGACCAGCTCGCTCTGCGACCGCTGGTATTCGGCCGACCGGAACAGCGCGCCCAGCACGGGGATGTCGCCCAGCCAGGGCACCTGGCCGTTCAGGTCGCGGAAATCGTCCTGCAAGAGGCCCGCGATGGCAAAGGACTCGCCGTCGCGCATCTCGACGGTGGTCGAGGTTTCGCGCCGCTTGAAGGCGTTGATGGTGAAGCCCGCGCTTTCCAGCGTGACCGAGTTGTCGATCGACGACACGGCGGCGTTGATCACCAGGTTGATCGCGTTGTCGTCCACCACCACGGGGGTGAAGTTCAGCTCGACGCCAAAGGGCTTGTATTCGATCGCGATCTGGCCCGATTCCGAGGCGACGGGGATGGGATATTCGCCGCCCGCCAGGAACCGCGCCTCCTGCCCCGACAGGGCGGTCAGGTTCGGTTCGGCCAGGGTGCGGACCACGCCCTTGGATTCCAGCGCCTCGAGCAGGACGGCAAACTGCAGCGACCCGGCCGAAAAGCCCAGCGTCATCAGCCCGTTCGCATCGCCCGCGGCCGAGGACGACGTGCCGCCGAACACCCCGTCGCGCGCCGCGCCGCTGGTGAACTGGCCCGATCCGCCGTTCAGCCCCAGATTGCCGCCCGCCGCCGTGCCGTTCACCGCCAGCGAGGCCGACAGGTTCTTGGCCACCGACCGCTGCATTTCGGCAAAGCGGACCTTCAGCATGACCTGCTGGGTGCCGCCCACCGTCATCAGGTTCGACACCCGTTCGGGCGCATAGCGGTTGGCCAGGTCCAGCGCGCGGTCCAGTTTCGCGATGCTGGACACCTGGCCCGACAGCACGATGCCGTCGTTGGCGGTGCGCACCTCGATGCGTTCAGCGGGCAGGATCTGGCGCAGGCGTTCCTTGAATTCAGCGATGTCGGGGGTGACCTGCACCTCGACATTGGCGATCAGCCGGCCCTCGGCCGACAGCAGGGTCATGGTGGTGCGGCCGGGCGTCTTGCCCAGCACATAGATCGACCGGTCCGACAGGGTCGAGATGTCGGCGATGCCGGGGTTGGCGATCGACAGTTCCGCAAAGGGTTCGTCGCTTTCCACCACCACGGCGCGGTTCATGGGCACGTTCAGCGCCTCGGACACCCCGCCCGACAGAACCCGCAGGTTCTGTGCCACGGCCGGAATCGCGGCACAGGCCACGGCAATGCCGATCAGAGCTGCCTTCCACACGGAGCCTCTGCCCATGGATCCGCCTCTTGCTGCCACAACGGACCGGATCTTTGTGCCCGGTTCCGCGACCACCATGACGTGGCAAAGCCTTTTTTTCAAGTTTCATAAGCTTCGCGCCACGTCTTGATGTGGATAAGTCACGCGTTTGCGACCGCGCGGATCAGTTGGTGCAGGGGATCGGCACCTCGACCAGTTCGCCGCCCCGGCGGGTACGGATGGTGCAGACGCGGTCGGGCGCCACCTCGACCACGGGCAGGGCGGCCTCGATGCCCAGCAGGCGGTTGGAGTCGACCTCGACCGCCTCGGCGATCTGGGTATCGGCCGCGCCCACCAGCGACAGCGCCAGCCGGCCGGTGGCCTGGGCCTGGGCCAGCCGCGCGATCTGCTGGGGATTGGCGGCCACGGTCACAGTGCGTGCAATGGTGCCCGCGGCCACTGTATCGGCAACCGAGGTCTGGTCCACTGCGACGATATTGACCGAGCTTTCGATCAGCCGCGTCAGCTCGCCATCGCTGCCCGAGACGGTGCCCGTCCAGTAGATGTCGACCCGGTCGCCCGGCCGCAGAAAGCCCGACACGCCCGAGGCCACGTCCACCTTGATCGCAAAGGCGCGCATCCCCGGCGCCAGACGCGCGGTCAGGCCCGCATCCTCGCCCGGTTCGGTGACCTTGACGGCCAGCAGCGGCTCGAACTTCTCCATCTGGCGCAGCACCACGCGGGGCGGGGCGCCCTCGGGGAACAGCACCTTGGCATCGGTAAAGGCGCTTTCGGGCAGCGCGGCCTTGGGCCAGGGGATCGTGCCCACGTCCTCGGGGCGCAGGATGTCGCCGTAGTTCAGCGCCTTCTTCACCACATAGACATCCTCCGTGGGGCCCAGCTTGGCGCGCGCCGCACGTTCCCGTTCCAGCGCGGCCTGGGTCTGGCTGATGTAGCCCTGCGCCATGTAGACGGCAAAGCCCGCCAGCGCGACACCCACCAGCAGCACGAGCGCGAAAACCATCCGCATCCTGTCGTCCTTTCCTGTGCCCGGGTCAGTTCTGCAGACCTGCGGTGACGGCGTTTCCCATCGCCGTCATCACGCCATCGGTGCTGCTTTGCGTGGCGTCGTTGACGGTGCTGACGATCGCCAGCCCCATGCCCATGACGGCCGCGCTCAGCACGACCCAGTCGATCGTGGCGGCGCCGTCCTCGTCGTTCCGAAACTGCGCAACGCGATCCGACTTCCTCACCGGCTACTCCACCTGTCGCGGGCGCGCCTTGCGCCCGATGCCTGAGGGCTACCGCAGGAATGTGGCCGAATTGGGTTTGGCCCGGGCCCCGGCTGCGGCAGCCCCTGAAAAAGCAAACCGCGCCCCGGTGGGGGGCGCGGCGCGTCGGACCCTTGGGGGCCCTGGATCATTTGTTCAGTTTGATGCCCGAGGCCACGTCGCTGCCCAGCTCCTTCTCGATCGAGTTGGCGGCGGTGTCGACCGCGCCCGAAACGGTCGTCATGACGGCCAGGCCCAGGCCCACGATGGCGGCGGTCAGCACGACCCAGTCCACCGTCACGGCGCCCGATTCGTCGTTGCGGAAGGTCTTGAAGATGTTCAGCAGTTTCATGTCCGTGTTCCTATCCCAGGGTTGCACTTTCGTCCCGCCGCCTGGATTTCCGGTCCGGCCTCTGTTCCGGCCTGCTTCCCCGTCGGCATGGGCATATATCGCCAGCGCTCCGGGGCGGAATTGCGGCAAAGGCGGGGAATTCTTCGGCAATGCGAATTTTTTCGCGCGCTCGCAATTCGTTGATTCAGAACAATTCCGTCCGACTGCGCCGCGGCGGTTGCGGCAGGACTGCCGCCTTTGGCCCGCCTTGTCACGACCGTGCCGCAAATCGCTGGCCCGCGGCCCCCGATTCTGAGACACTCGGGCCAACGAAAACAGGCAGACACAGGCCTCCGCCACATGCGGATCACGATCTTGGCAGGGCTTGCAGGATTGGGCCTGGGCTTGGGCATTCTGTGTCCTGCGCCCGATTCGGCCCGGGCCGAGGATTTCACCTTTCGCCGGGTGGCCCCGCCCGAGGCGGGCACGACGCGCCGCATCACCGTCCAGATCGATCCCGAGGAGCAGGCCCGCCGCCTGGCCGCGCTGCCCCGGGTGGACCCCGAGGGCGTGACCCTGCCCGACACGGCCGCCACGCCCCCCGGGCCGCTGACCCCGGTGCCGGCGCCCCCCTCGGGCTATGCCTGGTTCTGGGACCGCGTCTCGCCCCTGCAGGCGGACCGGCAGGGGCGATTCGATCTGGCGCTGGCCAGCCTGTCGCAGGGGCCGGGCGGCCAGGGCGTGACCGCGCCGCGCCTGCAACTGATGCAGGAGATCGCCGCCCGCCATGGCCCCGCCATCCTGGCCGCCACCATCGGCACCGAGGTGTCGCCCGCGCTGGCGCTGGCCGTGATCGGGGTGGAAAGCGCGGGCCAGACGGCCGCGGTCAGCTCCACCGGCGCGGTCGGCCTGATGCAACTGATCCCCGATACGGCGGCCCGATTCGGGGTGACGGATTCGACCGACCCGGTGCAGAACATCCGCGGCGGGGTCGCCTATCTGGACTGGCTGATGAAGCGGTTCGACCGCGATCCGCTGATGGTACTGGCCGCCTACAACTCGGGCGAGGGCGCGGTCGAGGCCAATGCCGGCGTGCCCCCCTACGCCGAGACGCGCGACTATGTGCCCAAGGTGCTGGCGGCCTGGCAGGTGGCCCAGGGCCTGTGCCTGACGGCGCCGGAACTCGTGACCGACCCCTGCGTGTTCCGGGTTGCTTCGGCCGGGGGTTAGGGGCGGCGGGTGGGGCTGGCCAATTCCTTGCAAGGAATTGGCCCGTTCTCTTGCAAGAGAACGGGCCCGGGTCCCGGCCGCGGGTCAGTCGACGATCGTGGCCTCGGTGGCGGCGCGCAGCTCGGCCTCGGTCACGCCCTCGGCGCATTCGACGATCTTCAGCCCGCCCGGCACCACGTCCAGCACGCCCAGGTTGGTGATGATGCGGTTGACCACGCCCTTGCCGGTCAGCGGCAGCGTGCAGGCGCGCAGCACCTTGGATTCGCCCGTCTTCGAGGTGTGGTCCATCACCACCACCACGCGGCCCACGCCGGCCACCAGGTCCATCGCCCCGCCCATGCCCTTGACCAGCTTGCCCGGGATCATCCAGTTCGCCAGGTCCCCGGTTTCCGACACTTCCATCCCGCCCAGGATCGCCATGGCGATCTTGCCGCCGCGGATCATGGCAAAGCTGGTCGCGCTGTCGAAATAGGCCGTCTGCGGCAGTTCGGTGATCGTCTGCTTGCCGGCATTGATCAGGTCGGGGTCTTCCTCGCCCTCATAGGGGAAGGGGCCCATGCCCAGCATGCCGTTTTCCGACTGCAGCGTCACGCTGACGCCGTCGGGGATGTAGTTGGCCACCAGCGTCGGGATGCCGATCCCGAGGTTCACATACCAGCCGTCCTGCAGTTCCTGCGCCGCGCGTGCGGCCATCTGATTGCGATCCCAGGGCATCACACGGCCTCCCGCTTGCGCACGGTGCGCTGTTCGATCCGTTTCTCGTGCGGGCCGGCGACGATCCGGTGCACATAGATGCCGGGCAGGTGGATCGCATCGGGGTCCAGGCTGCCCAGCGGCACGATCTCCTCGACCTCGGCCACGCAGACCCGGCCGCAGGTCGCCGCCGGCACGTTGAAGTTGCGCGCGGTCTTGCGGAACACCAGGTTGCCCGAGGGGTCGGCCCGCCAGGCCTTGATGATCGACAGGTCGGCCACGATCCCGGTTTCCAGGATGTAGGTGCGGCCGTTGAAGTCCTTGTGCTCCTTGCCCTCGGCGATCACCGTGCCCACGCCGGTCGCGGTGTAGAAGCCGGGGATCCCCGCCCCGCCCGCGCGCATCCGTTCGGCCAGCGTGCCCTGGGGGTTGAATTCCAGTTCCAGCTCGCCCGACAGATACTGGCGCATGAATTCGGCGTTCTCGCCCACGTAGGACGAGATCATCTTGCGGATCTGGCGCGTCTTGAGCAGCACGCCCAGGCCGAAGTCGTCGACCCCGCAGTTGTTGGACGCGATGGTGATGTCGCGCGTGCCCGCCGCGCGGATCGCGTCGATCAGCAGTTCGGGGATGCCGCACAGGCCGAACCCGCCGGCCGCGATGAACATCCCGTCGAACAAGAGGCCGTCCAGCGCCTCTGCGGCCGAACCGTAGACCTTCTTCATGCACCCCTCCATGCCAGTCCGGAATGTTGTGGCGAAGCCGGGCGCGAACGTCAATCGCCGCGCCGCGGCGTGGCGGTCAGGCGGGCTTGCGCGGGCTGCGGGCGGCCCGCGGGCGGGCGGC
>JACXUX010000142.1 GCA_014763725.1 Rhodobacterales bacterium | reverse complement strand
ACGGCGACGGTCGCGATGCCGGGCTTGAGCAGCGGCAGGGCGCGGTCAATGGCGCTGCTGGCCGCCCGCCGCCCGGCCCCGTCGCCATCGAAGCTCAGCGTCGGCTCCGGATGGAGCCGCCAGAGCACCTCCATCTGGTCCTCGGTCAGCGCCGTGCCCAGTGGAGCCACCGCCGCCACGCCCGCCCGCTGGCAGGCGATGGCGTCCATATAGCCCTCGACCACCACTAGCGGCGGCTCCTCGCCCGTCGCATGCAGCAGCTTGCGCGCCTCGGATCCCTGGATCTTCTGGATGTCGTCCTGGTATTTCAGGATGGCGCCCAGGGTGTCGGCGATGACCTCGGGGCTGAGCTGGATGACGTCGAGGGCGAGCAGGCATTTCGCCCAGTCGATGGTTTCGGCCACGCCGGGTTTCTTGAACAGGTCTTCGGCCCGCAGGCGCTGGACGAAGGCCACGATCTCGCGGCTGAGGGTGTCCTGCGCCTCGGGGACGCGGGCGCGCAGGATCTCCATCTCGCGCGCGGCGGTGGGATAGTCGACCCAGTGGTAGAGGCAGCGGCGTTTGAGGGCGTCGTGCACCTCGCGCGTGCGGTTCGAGGTGAGGATGACGATCGGCGGTTCGGCCGCGCGGATGGTGCCGAGTTCGGGGATCGTCACCTGGAAGTCGGAGAGGGCTTCGAGCAGGAAGGCCTCGAAGGGTTCGTCGGTGCGGTCGAGTTCGTCGATCAGCAGGACCGGCGCCCCGCCCGGCTGGGGGCGCATCGCCTGCAGCAGCGGGCGTTCGATCAGGTAGTCGTCGGTGAAGAGTTCGGTCCGCAAGAGGTCGCGGTCGGCACCGCCCGAAGCCTCGGCCGTGCGGATGGCGATCATCTGGGCGGCGAAGTTCCATTCGGCGACCGCCGAGGCGGCGTCGAGGCCTTCGTAGCACTGCAGGCGGATCAGCCGGCGGCCGAGTGCGGCGGCGATGGCCTTGGCGATCTCGGTCTTGCCGACGCCGGCCTCGCCCTCGAGAAAGAGCGGCCGGCCGAGGCGGAGCGAGAGGAAGACCACCGTGGCCAGCGGGCGGCCGCAGACATAGCCCTGGGCGGCCAGGATCTGCTGCACCTCGTCGATGGATGCGATCTGCCGGTTCATGCTGCCCCCCCTGTTGCCCCTGGGCAGCAGAGTGCGCGGGCAGGCCCCGCCGGGTCAAGCGCTGGCGGCGGGGACTGCGACCTTTGAACAGGGCGGGGACGGCGGGCTGGGCGGTCAGCCCGCCACGCCGCGCAAGAGCCGCGCGCGGGCCGGCGGAATGGCGCGGATTTCGAGGCCCGTGAAGACGTGCAGCGTGTTCAGGTCGCGGTCGACCACGGCGTGATCGCTGACCCAGCCGCCCATCAGCAGATAGGTGCGCAGAAGCGGCGGCATCGCCTGCATCGCCCGCCGCGCATCGGGACGGAAGCGCGCCAGCCGCTGGGCAAAGCGCACCACATTGGGCGCCTTGACCCGCGGCAGCCAGCGGCGCGGCGCCAGATGGGCGTCGCGCAGCATGGCAAAGGCATCGGCATAGGTTTCGGCATCGGTGCCGTGGAACGACGAACAGCCGAACAGCATCTCGACCCCCGTTTCGTCGACCAGGCGCGTCATCGCGCCCCAGGCCACGCGCAGGATGTCGGGGTCCTTGCGGTCGGGGTCGATGCAGAAGCGGCCCATCTCGACCATCGGCCCCTCGAAGGCAGTGAGGCCCGACAGTTCGTAGTATTGGGCGGAATAGCTGCGGTCGATCTCGCGCCCGCTGGGCAGCGACAGCAGGCGGAAGCAGCAGACCAGATCGCCGGTGGCGCTGTCCTCGACCAGGACATGGGTGCAGATCGGGTCGAAGGCGTCGGTGTCCAGCCCCTCGGCCCGCGGCCCGTCGACCGCGGCCCCGGTGCCCGCGATGAAGGCGCGCCAGCGCAGCCGCTGGGCCCGGGCCAGGTCGGCGGGGGTTTCGGCCAGGCGGGCGGTGTAGCGGCCCTTGCGAAGTGACTGCATGCGGACCTCATGGCCTTGCGGCGCACGGCCGCGGGTCTAGATTTCACGGCCAACCCCTAGCATGCAAGATGTGACGGGACGGCGACGAAGGCAGGAGGCCGGCGATGGACAAGGTGATCAAATCGGATGCGGAATGGCGTGCCCAGCTGGGCGATCTGGCCTATCGGGTGACGCGGCAGCACGCGACCGAACGCGCCTTTACCCATGACGACTTTCCCAAGGCGGCGGGGACCTTCCGCTGCATCTGCTGCGATGCGCCGCTGTTCGATGCCGCGACCAAGTTCGACAGCGGCACCGGCTGGCCCAGCTTCTATGCGCCGCTGGAGCCCGAGGCCGTGGGCGAGACCGAGGACCGCAGCTGGTTCATGCGCCGGACCGAGGTGCATTGCGCCCGCTGCGAGGCGCATCTGGGCCATGTCTTTCCCGACGGGCCGCCGCCCACGGGGCTGCGCTACTGCATCAACGGCGTGGCGCTGCGGTTCGAACAGGACTGACGGCGGGCGGCCCGGGGCATGCGGGCGCGGGGGCAGCAACGCGGCAGGCAGGTCGGGACCGGCGCCAGGCCTGCCGGGCGGCGGCGGCGGCGGGTCAGTCGACCACGTCCTCGGCCCGCAGCCGGCCCACGTTGCCCAGCAGCTGGGCGATGAAGCTGACGCCGCGGATGTTGGTTTCGGTCACGCGCCGCGACAGGATGACGACATTGCCGTCCTGCAGCCCGTAGCGGCCCAGGTTCTGGACCACGCCCTGGTCGTCGAAGGTGATCGCCACCACCTTGCGGTCGATTTCCTGCGGGGCGCGGGCGCCCCGCTGTTCCCAGCGGCTTTGCACATAGAACCAGCCGGTGTCGTTCAGCAGGCCCGCGGCGGCCGGGCGGCCCACGGTTTCGGCCACGCTGTCGCGGGTGTCGACGCCGACCACGATCTGCTCCAGCTCCGACTCGGTCGGGACATAGCCGTGGTTGCGGTAGATCGGCGAACAGCCCGCGATCAGGGCCGCCAGCAGCAGCGCGCGCAGCGCCCGGCCCGCCCCGCGGGACCGCAGGCTGCCGCCGTCGTTGCCAGTTCGCGCCATGCCGATGGCCCCCTGCCCCTTGCCTCGGGCGTCACCAACCCCTATCGGGATGGGCGGTCGCCGGTTCCGACCCGATAGCAGATGCCCCCGGCCCTGTTCAAGGCAAGGAACCGCCCCACGCGACCTGCGCCCCCTCTGCCGACCGAGGTCCGCCGATGTCCGATGCCCTGCCCTACAGCCACCCCCTGCGTCCCGCCGACCTGGCCGCGCGCCGGCCGCTGGCGGTGGATCTGATGCCCGATGCCGCCGCCATGGCCGCGATCGCCGCCGATCTGGGGCTGATCGGGCTGCGCAAGCTGCGGCTGAAGGGGCAGATGATCCCGCAGGGCCGCACCGACTGGCGGCTGCAGGCCGAGCTGGGCGCCACGGTCGTGCAGCCCTGTGTGGTCACGCTGGACCCGGTGACCACCCGGATCGACGAACCCGTGCTGCGCCGCTGGCTGGCCGACTGGACCCCGCCCCAGGGCGACGAGGTCGAGATGCCCGAGGATGACACGACCGAGCCCCTGACCGCCGTCATCGACCTGGGCGCCGTGCTGGTCGAGGCGCTGGCACTGGCGCTGCCGCTCTATCCCCGCGCGCCGGGGGCGGAACTGGGCAGCCTGGTGGCCGCCGAACCCGGGGTCGTGCCGCTGACCGACCAGGATGTGAAACCCTTTGCGGGGCTGGCCGCGCTGAAGAACCGGCTGACCGCGCCCGGGGCCGAGCCTGCGGCCGGGGACGACGACGAAGCCGACGACGCCGAGGACGGCAGCGCGGGCGGCACCGGGGGGTGCGACGGTGGCGGCGACGGCGGCGGCAGCGACGGCGGCAGCGACTGAGCGCCGCGCAGAAAAGCACTTGCGCGCGGACGGAATCCGGCTATTTTCCGCGCCTCGCATCCAGGGTCGTCCGGTTGCTGCGCCCGACCGGGCGCGCGGCGCGCGGCCTGAACCTAAACCGGGCGCCCGGCGCCCGACCCGCACCGAAACACAGGGGCCTGTCCCCGCTGCCAGAGGTTGAGACATGGCTGTCCCGCAGAACCGAGTCACCCGCTCCCGCCGGAACATGCGCCGCGCCCATGACGCGCTGGTCGCCGCGAACCCGGCCGAATGCCCGAACTGCGGCGAGCTGAAGCGCCCCCACCACGTCTGCGGCGCCTGCGGCCATTATGACGCCCGCGAAGTCGTCGCCACGACTGCGGCCATCGATCTGGACGAAGACGCGGCCTGAGCCGCGCGCCGCGTATCCAGGACATGGCGCCGCTGCCTGACGCCCCGGTCGCCCCGAGTGTGCGCACCGTCATCTCTGTCGACGCAATGGGGGGCGACCGCGGTCCTGCGGCCGTGGTTGCGGGCATCGCGGCCTCGGCCGCCAAGAACCCGGACATCGCCTTCATCCTGCACGGGGATGAGGCAGAGCTGCGCCGCCTGATCGCGCGCCGCCGCGTTCTGGAAGGCCGGTGCGAGATCCGCCACGCCCCCCGCGCCGTGACCATGCACGACAAGCCCAGCCAGGTCATGCGCCATGGCGAGGGCACGTCGATGTGGTCCTGCATCGACAGCGTGAAAAAGGGCGAGGCGACGGTTGCCGTGTCCTGCGGCAATACCGGGGCGCTGATGGCGCTGTCGATGGTGCGCCTGCGCAAGCTGCCCGGGGTGAACCGGCCCGCCATCGCCTGCCTCTGGCCCAGCCGCAACCCCTCGGGCTTCAACGTCATGCTGGACGTGGGCGCCGACATCCGCGCCGATGCCGAGGACCTGCTGCAATTCGCCACCATGGGGGCGAGCTATGCGCGCAACGGTCTGGGGCTGGCGCGGCCGCGGGTGGGCCTGCTGAACGTGGGCACCGAGGAACACAAGGGCCGGGCCGAGCTGAAGCTGGCCCAGGATCTGATCGCCGCCGCCGCCGTCACGGGCGACTTCGACTATGCGGGATTCGTCGAGGGCGGCGACATCCCCGGCGCACAGGTCGACGTGATCGTGACCGACGGCTTTACCGGCAACATCGCGCTGAAGACCGGCGAAGGCACGGCCAAGCTGATCGCCGATTTCCTGAAGGAGGCCTTCAACGCCACCTTCCTGTCGCGAATCGCGGCGCTGCTGGCGCTGACCTCGCTGCAGCGGCTGCAGAAGCGGATCGACCCGCGGCGGGTGAACGGCGGCGTGTTCCTGGGCCTGAACGGGACAGTGGTGAAATCGCATGGCTCGGCCGATGCCACGGGGGTGTCGGCCGCGATCAAGCTGGCCTTCCTGCTGGCGCAGTCGGGCTTTCAGGATGGGCTTGCGGCGCGTGTTGCGTCGGCGGGTCGCGCGGGGCAGGATGCCGCCGCGAACGGGGCCGGGGGCACGGACAATTCATGACGATCAGGGCCGTGATCAGGGGCGTCGGGCACTATCTGCCCGAACGCGTGGTGTCGAACGCGGATTTCGAGAAGATGCTCGACACCTCCGACGAATGGATCCGCGCGCGGTCGGGGATCGAACGGCGCCACTTTGCCGCCGCCGACCAGACGACCAGCGATCTGGCCGTGCGCGCCGCGCGCGCGGCGCTGGACCAGGCGGGGATGGGGCCGCAGGATCTGGATGCGATCATCCTGGCTACCTCGACCGCGGATCTGACCTTCCCCTCGGCCGCGACCATGGTGCAGGCGGCGCTGGGGATGCGGCAGGGCTTTGCCTTTGACGTCCAGGCGGTCTGCGCGGGATTCGTCTATGCGCTGGCCAATGCCAATGCGCTGATCGTGTCGGGCCAGGCGCGGCGGGTGCTGGTGATCGGGGCGGAAACCTTCAGCCGGCTGATGGACTGGACCGACCGGTCGACCTGTGTGCTGTTCGGCGATGGCGCGGGGGCCCTGGTGCTCGAGGCGACCGAGGGCACGGGCAGCCCCGCCGACCGCGGCATCCTGGCCACCGACCTGCATTCCGACGGCCGCTTTCGCGAACTGCTCTATGTCGACGGCGGCGTGTCCACCGGCCAGACCGGCCATCTGCGCATGCAGGGGCGCGAGGTGTTCCGCCATGCCGTGGAAAAGCTGGCCGAAACCGCCGAGGCCAGCCTGCACAAGGCCGGCCTGACCGCCGCCGATGTCGACTGGATCGTGCCGCACCAGGCCAATATCCGCATCATCGAGGGCACGGCGCGCAAGATGGGCCTGTCGATGGACCGCGTCGTCGTCACCGTGCAGGATCATGGCAACACCTCGGCCGCGTCGATTCCGCTGGCCATGTCGGTGGTCGTGGAACGCGGCCAGATCAAACCCGGCGACCTGATCGTGGCCGAGGCGATCGGCGGCGGCCTGGCCTGGGGATCGGTCGTTCTGCGTTGGTAAGCGCGCGGCCCCAAGTCGTTGATATTGACTTGGGTTTTCATTGCCCCCATGCTAGCTGCAAAGCAGGGGGACGGCATGAGTGAAAAGACCTTGACGCGCATGGACCTCAGCGAAGCCGTGTTCCGCGAGGTGGGCCTCAGCCGCACCGAATCCGCCCAGCTGGTGGAAAGCGTGCTGACCCATATCTCGGACGCGCTGGTGGCGGGCGAGACGGTCAAGATCTCGTCCTTCGGCACCTTCTCGGTGCGCGACAAGACCGCCCGCGTAGGCCGCAACCCCAAGACCGGCGAAGAGGTTCCGATCAGCCCGCGCCGCGTGCTGACCTTCCGCCCGTCGCATCTGATGAAGGACCGCGTCGCCGCCGGCACCCGGCGCTAGACGGGGTGGCGGGCGCGGCGATGGAAAAATCCCCCGACGCCTTCCGCACCATCAGCGAGGTGGCCGACCTGCTGGACGTGCCCGCGCATGTGCTGCGCTTCTGGGAAACGCGGTTTCCGCAGGTGCGGCCGGTCAAGCGGGCGGGCGGGCGGCGCTATTACCGGCCGGGCGACGTGGCGCTGCTGGCGGGGCTGCGGCTGCTCTTGCACGACCAGGGCATGACCATCCGCGGCGCGCAGAAGATCCTGCGCGAACAGGGGGTTCGCCATGTGATGGGGCTGGGGGCCACGACCGGCCCGCTGGCCGCCGAGGCGGTGCTGCCCCCGGTCTGGGCGAGGAACGGGACGGAGGGGGCCCGGATCGTGCCGCTTGCAGCCCTGACGGCCGACGGCCAGGACAGCCCGACCGACCCCCCGCC